>NZ_JAVJUY010000243.1:0-3103 GCF_040220315.1 Fulvivirga sp. | reverse complement strand
AAACTTGAGGTCTCAGTTTTTAAGACACCAAAAGAAATGGGAAATGCCGCTGCTGACCTCGTATCAAAGAAACTGGGAGAAGCTATCGAATCAAGGAATGAAGCAAATTTAATTCTGGCTACAGGTGCATCTCAGTTTCCTTTTTTGGAAGCATTAAAGGAAAGGCAAATTGAGTGGAATAAAATCACAGTGTTTCATCTTGATGAATACAAAGGAATTTCAGACACCCATCCGGCCAGCTTTAGAAAGTATCTGAAAGAGAGAATACTTGACGAAGTGAGTCCCGCAAAAATCTTTTATTTGAATGGCGATGCTTTGGATGCTGAACAGGAAGCCAAGAGGTATGAAGAAAATCTGAAAAAGTATCCGATAGATATTGCGTGTATAGGAATAGGAGAGAATGGCCACATTGCATTTAATGACCCACCCGTAGCTGATTTTAATGATCCAAAACTTGTTAAAGTTGTTAAGTTAGATAAAGCGTGCAGAAATCAACAGTTTGGAGAGGGGTGGTTCCCCACCTTTAATGATGTGCCTAAAGAGGCTATTACTCTTACAATTAATGCCATTATGAATTGCAAGGCAATCAGTTGTGTAGTTCCAGATAACAGGAAAGCTGAAGCGGTTTTCAGCACGTTGTATAACGAAATATCCACAAATTGTCCAGCTACAATCTTGAGAAAACATACACAAGCTAAACTATTCCTGGATAAAAGGTCTGCATCAAAGTTGATTTAGGTGGTATTATTCTCCATTAATAATTGATTTATTTTTTTGAATCTTTCATATAATTATTATATTTAAATAAGAAAAAGAAATGAAAGTAAAAAAAAGTACATTATCTTTTATTTACTTTATTAATAATAAATATGAAATTCATTGCTTTACTTGTAAACTATTTATTAAAATGAATATAACAATTATTATTTTTAAATTATTGATTTTGCGCTCTCCGCTTAAAATATGGTAATAGTTGGAAGAAAGAGATTTTGAAAATGGTATTGATGAGGATCTTCTCAAGGCATTAAAGGCAGGAAGTTCAAGGGCCTTTGATGAGCTCTATTCAAAATATTGGAAATATTTGTATCTCTACGCTTATAACCTCCTTGAGGATTCAACTATTTGTGAAGATATCGTCCAGGATATTTTTACCCAACTCTATTCCAGACGAAAAAACCTCCAAATTAATAACCTAAAATCGTATCTTTTCCAGGCAGTAAAATTCCAAGTGATCAAGCATTTCAGAAGAAATAAGTTAATGCATCATCATGTTGAAACTTTCCAAACAATTCAATTCTCAAATCAGACTGAGGATGCCATAAACTTCAAACAAATGGATGAGTCGGTTTCCAAGTGTATTTCGGAATTACCTGAACGTTGTCAGGAGATTTTCTACCTAAGCAGATATGAACATTTAAGCAATGGTGAAATTGCTAAAAAGTTAGGACTCTCAATTCAAACTGTGAAAAATCAAATATCTAAGGCTTTGAAATATTTGCATGCCAAGCTAGATCACGTATTGCTGGTACTTTTTATTGTGTTTTTTGCGTGACAGGGAGAAATTTAGCGGGGGACTTAGATGTAACTACCAACCATTTTTAAAGAATGAAAATTTTCTTTCCCGGGATACTCCAAGTAAGGAACCCTAGACAGAGATGAGGTGAATTTTACCGTTATATAGCACAATACCTTAGAGGATAAGAATATCTTTCGAATTCGATACCTTACGGGAAGATTTCATCTGCCTCCTTGTGAATGATGTCTGCCTGATTGTTTATAGTAGTTTTCAGGTCATAATGCCTCTAAAGTTTTTGAAGCATTAACGAATGATTTGAATCACCAGCCAATTTTCCAAAGGTGTGTCTTGCAATGTGATTCAATAAATTTTCTCAATGTCACGTTTATCAGCAATTCTTAGTAAATATTTATTGAGAAGACTTGTAGCGTTTCGGACCTTCAGTATTTATCATCGTAGTCATTTGGCTCCACTCATAATGAAATACCAAAATCCTTCTTTCTGCATACTGATGATCTATATAAGCTCAAATCAAGCTTTCTTGTCGGACTGATAACCAATTTCATAAAAATTAAAATGAATTGGATAGTACTATTTGCGCCTTTGTGGTACTTGGTAGTTATAAGAAGCAAGAAATTGGATAAACAACAGATCATACGGCTTTTGGAAAAGTACAAGCATGGGGCATGTACTCATGATGAGAAGAAACTGGTGGAAGAATTTTTCACAACCTATCAAAGTGGAAATGAAGAATGGATTGATTGGAAGCATGGTGATCAAAAAGAAGTTAGTGATCGGATATACCGAGGAATACAAAAAAACATCTACGATCAATCATCTATTGTAAGACGAAACATCTATAAATATGCAGCGGCTCTTTTGATCATATTCATTTCATCTATTCTTGTCTTCCAGTACAACCAGGAGGCAAAGGAAATCGAGGTTCAAAACAGTCAATTCATTACAAAGACAACCCAAAGAGGACAAAAAACCAATATCGTATTGGGAGATGGGACATTTATAAGATTGAATTCCGAAAGCAGCCTGGTATACCCGAGTAGGTTTAAAAAGGACTTAAGAGAGGTCACATTAATTGGGGAAGCTTACTTTGAAGTAACCAAAGATTCATTAAGACCATTTGTGATAAAATCCCAGGACTTGGTTACCAGGGTGCTGGGAACCTCTTTCAATATAAAGGCTTACCCTGATACTGACATGGAAGTAACCGTATCTTCAGGGAAGGTTCAGGTGCTATCTTCAAATGATGAAGTGCTCAATGGATTAAACCAGCATGTCTATTTGACAGCTAATCAACAGGTTTCCTATAATCTGCTGACAAATGAACTAATCAAAAAAGAAGTTGAAATCAACCAGTATTTAGCATGGAAAAATGATCAAATAATATTGAACAAAGTATCGATGAAGGAAGCCTCCTCAATCCTGGAACGTTGGTTCAATGTTGAAATAATTTTTGAAAATAAAATGATTGAGAATTGTATCATTCGAAGTGAATACAAAAACGAGAATCTCATCAATATCCTGGAAAGTATGAAATTCATTTTAGGAATTGATTACCGTTTAGAAGAG
>NZ_JAVJUY010000242.1:0-1538 GCF_040220315.1 Fulvivirga sp. | reverse complement strand
TTACGGGCCAACCATTATTTTAGAACATCAGTTGGAAGGCATTAAGTTTTACACCTTATATGGCCATTTGAGTTTAAATTCAATTGAAAATTTAAAAAACGGACAGGTTATAAAAGCCGGTAAGGAATTTGCCTGGCTAGGAGATTACCATGAGAATGTACATTGGCCGCCACATTTGCACTTTCAAATTATTAATAAGATAGGTACACACAAAGGGGATTATCCTGGTGTATGTAAACCTAGCGAAAAAGATAAGTGGCTTTTAAATAGCCCAAATCCTAACTATATATTAAACATAGAAGGGCTTTAGTCCACGATCTTCTTCTCAATATAATTAGAGTTTAGAATACTCAATGCTCCCATATACCGAAGTTTAAAAGAGACCAGATCGCCCACTTTGTAATTCCGTCTGGTTTTACCGAGGTCAATAACTAGCATATCACTACTGGCACCAGAAATTTCAATCTTCTTATCGTCAGGAATTAAAAATTCGGGCGTAATGTCTAAAAGACCTATATCAATTATGGCTCTGTAGGAGGTTTTTCCATAATCTGATTCATTAATCTCCAACACATCACCGGAAGGGTTTTCTGCTAATTCACCTATAGGTACTTTCGGTTTTTCATGAAGCTCTATGATTTCCGCGTGAAGCTTAAAAACATCATCTTTCATGCCTTTTACAGTCTTCATAGTAAATAAATTAAGACCAAAATAAAGGATCTCACCTACTCTGAAATGGTTGATACCCATAGGTCGCATGTTTTTGAGTAGCAAGGGAATAGTTACGGAAGTACCCCCCGAAACCCATGGAATTTTACGGTTGAATTTAGCTTCAATTAGCTGTTTGTAAAGACTTAGCTGTATAAGCTTATCCTGTGAAGGCATTACTCCATGCAGACAATTTAAGTTTGTTCCTAAGCCGACAATCTTGATGCCGGGTAATTCGAAGATTCTAGCATAAAAGTCGATCACATTTTCACCCAATACCCCTTCTCTAAGGTCTCCCATTTCAATCATGATAATAATTTTATGGAGTTTCCCTTGTTTAACAGCTTCTTCAGAGAGCATTTTTATTGTAGCATACTCACTGTTAAAACTCACATCGGCATATTTAATAATTCTTGGGATGCTTCTTTTGGCAGGAGGTTTGATATACACGGTTTGTACATCAGGGTTCATAGACTTAACAATTTGCAAATTACTGACGCGCGAGTCATGTATCTCTGTAATGCCGAGATTAAGGATCTCTTTTATGTACTTTTTATTACCACATAGAAGTTTGGTGACTACACCCCACTCTATATTTCTCTCACTAAAGAGTTTGGTTAAAAAATTATAATTATGTTTTAATCTAGACTTATGTAGTTCTAAAAATGCCATTTATTCTATTATTTTTCTTGGGATTCGTTCAGGCAAGCGAGTTAGCAGCTCATAGTTAAGTTGGTTACTCAACTCACCAAAAGAAGCAACCGAAATTTCTAACCCATTATTTCCTCCTATTAAAATCACCTCGTCTCCTACCTTTACTTCTTCAATTT
>NZ_JAVJUY010000241.1:0-14905 GCF_040220315.1 Fulvivirga sp. | reverse complement strand
AGTACAAATGAAAGGTCTTTAGACTTATTTTGTATTAGCTTAAATTCATCAGTGTTTGATTTGATAGGGACCACAAGTATTTGTTCCTTGTTAAACCCTAAGCGAATGTTTCGTAAATAATCTAGTTGGTTGTAGACAATTATTGTTCCGGTAATTAGTGCTATTGAAATCGTAAACTGTATGATCACTAAGAACTTTCTTAAAGAAGCCCCTTTCTTATTGGAGCTAAATGAGCCTTTCAGCGTTTCTTTTGGTTGTATTGCAGAAAGATAAAGTGAAGGATAACTCCCTGAAATCAACCCCACAAAAAACACCAAGCATAAAATGGTAAAAATAACCAGCGGGTTAAGCAGTACACTCAAGGAGATGGACTTGTCGGCCAAATCGTTTAGTTCAGGAAGGGTAATTGCAATTACTAAACATGAAAGTGCCAGTGAAAAAATTGTTGTTAATAGTGATTCGCTCATAAACCTGCTAAATAGGTCGGCCTTAGAAGCACCGGAAACCTTTCTAATTCCTACTTCTTTGGCTTGTTTTACAGAACTAGCCGTAGCCAGATTCATGTAATTAATTGAGGCAATTAAAACGATGAATAAGCCAATAATTCCAAAAATATAAATGTAAGACAGTTGTGAGTTGGCCTCCATTTCAGCTCTTAGATTAGAGTTGAGATGAATATCAGTTAAAGGAATTAAACTGTATTCTTGTCTGTAACCAGAGCCATCTTCCTGCTCGGGAATATATCTTCTGGAAATAAACTGAATGTTGTTTTCGAGGTTAGCAGCATTGGTATTTTTGGCCAATTCTAAGTAAGTGTGGAAGTTGAAATTCCACCAGTTTGGTCTCCAATTCTGGCTTTTTAGTGTTTCAATAGAAGTGATAATATCCAGTTTCAGATGGGAACTAGAGGGATAATTTTCCATTACACCTGTTATTTTAAACTCTAATGAATCTTCAGGGAAAAAGATAGTTTTACTTAATACATCTTCTGTTCCAAACAAGTCACGAGCTTTATTTCTGGTCACTACCAACGTATAAGGCTCATCCAAAGCCAACCTGGGGTTGCCTTGAATAAGAGGCATAGTAAACATGCTAAATATGTTGCTGTCGGCTGCCCAAATTTCTTCAAAAATAATTTCCTGAGTAGTTGGCAACTCCATCATTTGATTAGTTAACCGATTGAATCTACACATTTGAACTACCTCAGGATAGTCTTTGACAATAGCCTCTCCAACCATTGGTTTGCTGGTAGCATAAGCCTCAAAAGGACCGCTATTTGGGAGGTGATATCCGGAGTTAAGGCGATAAATGTTAACGGCCTTTTTGTGGTGTTTATCGTAAGAAAGCTCATCGTTGATGAACAAGAAAATTAGAATGGCGCTGGATATGCCGATTGTCAAACCAAGTACATTTAAAAAGGAATATACTTTTTGGTTTTTGAGGCTGCGAAATGCCACCTTCAGGTAGTTACTAATCATGGTTGTTTGAGTTTTTACCTATTGCAAAGACAACACCCTGAAGTTAAAGTTGCATCACCATTCAACAAATGAAGTCTTTTTATTTATGTTGGTTCTTTTACCAACCGGCCACTTATCCGATTTAGGCATCCCAATAAATAAAAAACCAAGCAGCTTATCGTTCTCACCTAACCTGAAAAACGGCTTGGCCTCTTCGTAAAAAGTGACACCTCCCGTGCTCCAATAACAACCGATGCCATAAGCAGAGGCAGTAATCCACATGTTTTGTACTGCTGCGGCCACAGAACATATTTCTTCCACTTCAGGCACAACCTCATGGCGCTTCATTCCAATGGCAATTATGTGAGAACATTCTAACGGTTTAGATTTTAATTTCTCATATTGAGTAGGATTAAAGGCACCCTCCTTTTCTGCCTTAGATTTATAGAGTTCCGACTGGAAATCAGCGAGTTTGTGTAAACCATCATTTTTAAATACAACAAAACGCCAAGGCTCAGTTAACTTATGTGTGGGAGCCCAATTCGCGTTTTCAAGCATTTGATCAATAATTTTATCCTCTACTTTTTCTCCTGAAAACATCGAGGTATAAATAGCCCTGCGGTTTTTAATTGCCTCATTTACTGCTTCGACTCTATTCATATAATCACTAACTTTAGTCACTTAAAGATACTACCAATGAAAAGAATCTTCACTTTCTTATATGTTCTTATTTGGACCTACGGGATGAGTCAAACCCCAACAACTGTTTTTGAATCTTCCGGGGGAACATCAACAGCTACGTACGATGGAATAATCAATTTTTACAAAGCCCTTGCTAACCAATATCCTGAAATTCAGGTGAAGGAAATTGGACTGACAGACAGCGGCTTGCCGCTTCATTTGGTTACGTTAGATATCAGAAAGGAGTTTGACTATAAAAAGGCCTATGCCGAAGGTCGCGCTATTGTTTTAATAAACAATGGAATACATCCGGGTGAGCCTGATGGTATTGAAGCATGTCAGATGCTATTGAGAAATTATATTCAGGATTCTGAAAAAAAGAGTTTGCTAAATGATGTGATTATAGGGGTGATTCCAGTATACAACATTGGTGGAGCATTAGATAGAAACTCTTTTTCTAGGGTTAATCAAGATGGACCGTTGGAATATGGTTTTAGGGGTAATGCCAGAAACTATGACTTGAACAGAGATTTCATCAAAGCGGATACCAGAAACACAAAAGCCTTCTATGAGATATTTCACTATGTAAATCCGGATATTTTTATTGACACCCATGTGAGTAATGGGGCGGATTATCAATATACCATCACCCACCTGATTACTCAACACAACAAAATGGGCGGAACATTAGGCCAGTATTTGGAAGAAAATCTTCGGGTGAAGTTGGAGCAGAAAATGAAAGATAGAGGAGCTGAAATTACTCCGTATGTAAATGTTTTTAACACCACGCCAGATAATGGCTTTCCACAATTTTTAGATAATCCAAGATATTCAACTGGTTATACAACATTGTTCAATACAGTTGGATTGATGATCGAAACGCATATGCTAAAACCGTTTGAAACAAGGGTTGAAAGCAGTTACACTTTTTTGGAGACAGTCTTGGAAATGGCTTATGTAGATGGAAAAAGAATCAGAGAGCTGAAGGAAAAACGGCAGAATGATATTAAGCCTGGGGCAAAGTTAGCTATCGACTGGAGGCTAACGAGGGGTGAATCAGCGAAACTTAATTTTAAGGGGTATGAGGGCGAGATGCGGAAAAGCGAAGTAACAGATTTAGACCGTTTGTATTATAACCATGATAAGCCATTCACTAAATCCATCCCCTACTACAATACCTATGTGGCATCGGAAGAAGTGGTTATACCAAAAGCTTATGTTATTCCTCAGGGTTGGCATGATATTATTGAGCTGTTAAAATTGAACAAAGCAAAATACCGCCAGTTGAAACAGGATAGCAGCATGAATGTAGAGGTGTATACCATCGAAAAGTTTACTACCTCAAAGACGGTGTATGAGGGACACTACATGAATAATAATGTTCAGGTGTCAGTGAGTGAAGAGGAGGTGAAGTTTAGAAAAGGCGATTACATCTTTTTTACGGACCATACTTCGGGTAGGTACTTAGTAGAAACACTAGAGCCAAAAGCTATTGATTCATTTTTCAGCTGGAATTTCTTTGATACGATTCTTCAACAGAAAGAAGGTTTTTCACCCTATGTTTTTGAAGACTTGGCTTTACAACTTATCGAATCTGAGCCTCAACTCAAAAAGGCATTTAAGCAGAAGAAAAGAGACGAGCCTGATTTTGCCTTAAATTGGTTCGCACAACTCGACTATATCTATAAAAACTCTCCTTACTACGAGGAGGCACATATGCGATATCCGGTGTATCGGTTAGTGAAATAACAAAGGCATTCATGGGCTGTTTAAAACACATGAAAGCAGCCCTGATTTTCTCGCATCAACTTTTTAAGGACACTTCACTCTGGCAAGGAGCAGAAAAGGTCTTTTTAATTGAAGATCACCTCTATTTCAATCAATACAAATTTCACAAGGCCAAGCTGGTTTTGCATCGGGCTTCAATGAAATACTATGAAGAGTTGTTGGCTAAAAGCAATTACAAAGTCAGTTATATTGAGTGTAAGAACTCTGACTTAAAGGCCTTATTTAATACTCTGAAAAAAGATGGTGTAAGTAATTTGATAGTAGTTGAGCCAACGGATTTTCTTCTGAGAAAAAGACTAGTTCGATTTTCCGATGCTCAGAACATAGAAATAAACTGGAAGCCGAATCCCAATTTTCTGACAAGCGAAGAGCAACTGAAAGAAAGGCTCAAAAAAGGCAAGTCAGGCTACTTTATGGCTAATTTTTATAAGGAACAGCGAAGGAAATTAGACATTCTGATGGAAGGTGATGAGCCAGTGGGTGGTCAGTGGTCGTTTGATGAAGACAATCGGAAAAAACTGCCCAAAGACATTGAACTACCGGAAACGTATCACTTTCAAGAAAACCAATTTGTGGCTGAGGCCAAAAACTATGTAAAAAAACACTTTTCTGAAAATCCGGGAAGGGAAGATGATTTTAACTACCCAACAACACATGAAGAGGCGAATGACTCATTTCAGAACTTTTTAAAGAATAGGATGAAGCTATTTGGCGATTATGAAGATGCCATTGTCAAAAACGAGTCAGTGTTATTCCATTCTGTACTCACGCCTGCTTTAAATATTGGCTTGATCAATCCTGATGAGGTGATTCAGCAGACGCTGAAATTTCATCAACGCAATGATATACCCATCAATAGTCTTGAAGGTTTTGTGCGACAGATTATTGGCTGGCGAGAATTTATGCGAGGCATTTATGAGTTTGAAGGCGTTTTTGAACGCACTAACAATCATTTCAATCATACCAGAAAAATACCACCCTCATTTTATGATGGCACCACTGGAATTAGCCCTATTGATCAGACCATCAAAAAAATTATTAAAACAGGTTATTGCCATCATATCGAGCGACTGATGATATTAGGGAACTTCATGCTGCTGTGCGAGTTTGATCCTGATGAGATTTACCAATGGTTTATGGAACTGTTCATTGATGCCTATGACTGGGTTATGGTACCGAATGTTTATGGCATGACGCAATATGCTGATGGCGGACTGATTACCACCAAACCCTATGTTTCAAGTTCAAATTACATTCTCAAAATGAGCGATTACAAGAAAGGCGAGTGGTGCAAAATATGGGACGGATTGTATTGGAATTTTATTTATAAACACAAAGATGAGTTTGCAGAAAATCAACGGATGAGCTTTATGGTGGCTATGCTAAATAAAATGGACAGTAAGAAATTAGAAAACCACCTCAATGAAGCCGATCATTTTTTCAAGGTATTGGATGGTAAAAAGAAACCGGAGGAATTAAAGTTGTTTTCGTAATGCTATAATTTGGTAACTTCACGATAGAAAGCGTACTACATTCAATCAATGAAAAAACACTTTAAAGACATACTTAAGTTTAATGAATGGGCAAATTACAGAGTTCTAAAAACACTGGAAGAACATGTCCCGGAAGATCAGGAACTTCTCAAGTTGTATAGCCATATTTTATCTGCTCAAATTATCTGGCTAAATAGAATAAAAGATCTTCCTACCTCTCCTTTTCCAGTTTGGGAGGTTTATAAGATCAACGAATTGTCAAGCATGACAGAAGAGTCTTCCGATAATTGGAACAACTACATATACGAGCACAAGTTTGAAACCTTCGAAGAGATGATTTTTTATACCAACTCGGAAGGCAAGAAGTTTGAAAGTACTATTAGAGAAATTGTTAGCCATGTAGTGAACCACAGCTCGTATCACAGAGGGCAAATAGCAATGAAACTGAGAGAAAAAGGCATTGAACCTCCTGTTACAGATTTTATTCAATACGCGAGGTCAAAATAATATAAAATTAACTTATCATTTTTGTGAGCTTCCCTACCTTTATAGGTATGAGCGAGTCCAAAAAGAAACTTTTCCTATTAGATGCGTACGCGTTGATTTACCGTGCGCATTTTGCTTTTAGCCAAAACCCAAGAATTTCTTCAAAAGGGTTAAATACCGGAGTGATGTTTGGGTTTACCAATACCTTATTGGAGGTAATTCAAAAGCAAAACCCATCACATATTGCCGTAGTGTTTGACACTTCTGCTCCAACGTTTCGTCACGAACGATACCCAGAATACAAAGCCAATAGAGAAGAAACTCCAGAGGACATTAAAATTGGAGTGCCAATTACCAAGGATATTATAAGAGGCTTTAATATTCCTGTTATAGAGTTGGACGGCTACGAAGCAGATGATATTATCGGAACGCTGGCTAAGAAAGCGGCTAAGAAAGGTTTTGAAGTGTTTATGATGACTCCCGACAAGGATTTTGGACAACTTGTAGAGGAGCACATTTTTCTTTATAAACCGGCATTCATGGGCAATGCAGTGGACGTTATGGGCGTGCCAGAAGTGTGTGCCAAATGGGATATCGAAAACGTAGATCAAGTTGTGGATATGCTCGGTTTACAGGGAGACTCTGTGGATAATATTCCGGGTATTCCCGGAGTAGGCCCTAAAACGGCAGCAAAGTTTCTGAAAGAATATGGTTCGGTGGAAGGCCTTTTAGCGAATACAGATAAGCTAAAGGGCAAAATGAAGGAGAAGGTGGAGGAGTTTGCCGATCAGGGACTGCTTTCAAAGGAATTGGCAAGAATAAATATTGAAGTGCCCATTGAGTTCAATGAAAAAGAGCTTGAGTACACTAAGCCGGATGAAGAGAAACTCAAGGCCATTTTTGAAGAGCTTGAATTTAAAACGTTGCATAAGCGAGTGTTCAATCAGGAATTAACTTCAGGCAGTTCTTCCGGCCAGCTTTCTATGTTCAGTGAAGCAAGCAAAGAGGTAATTGAGGTATCTGATGATGGGGGGTTAAAACCTTATGACACGATAGAATCCGTACCGCACAAGTACAAATTAGTGACGGATGAAAAGGATATAAAGGCTCTTATTGAGGAACTCAAGAAACAAAAGGAAATTTGTTTTGATACCGAGACTACAGGGGTTGATGCTTTTGAAGCAGAAGTGGTGGGCATGTCATTTAGCTATAAAGAGCGAGAAGCCTTTTATGTAGCTGTGCCACTGGATTTTGAAAAGGCAAAAAAGGTAATTGAGCTATTCAGAGAGATACTGGAAAGCGATAAAATTTTAAAAATAGGGCAGAATGTAAAATACGATGTGCTGGTATTGAAGAAGTATGAAGTGCACGTTAAGGCGCCCATTTTCGATACCATGCTTGCCCATTACCTGATTGATCCTGAAACCAAACACGGTATGGATGCGCTTGCTGAAAAGTACCTGAATTATTCTCCTGTTTCTATAACTAAACTCATCGGCCCTAAAGGAAAAAACCAGAAAAACATGGCCGACTTACAACCGGAAGAAATTTCAGACTATGCCTGTGAGGATGCCGACATAACATTGCAATTAAAACACAAACTCGATGAAGAAATTAAGCAGCTAAAGCTGGATAAGCTCTTGTACGAAGTGGAGCAGCCGCTGGCATTGGTGTTGGCAGATATGGAATATGAGGGGGTTAAGATTGACGAAAAAGCACTTTCTGTTATGTCGAAAGAGCTGCAGGAAGCAAGCTTAGAAGCTCAAAACAAGATTTACCAAATAGCTGGGCAGGAGTTTAACATAGCTTCTCCCAAGCAGTTGGGTGAAATACTGTTTGATAGGCTGAAGCTAGATGACAAACCTAAGAAAACGAAAACGGGCCAATATGCCACTGGTGAAGAAATATTAAGCAAGCTGGCAAACGAACACGAAATCGCTAATAAAATTCTAGAATTCCGTGAGTATCAAAAATTAAAATCTACTTATGTAGATGCACTGCCCAAAATGATTTCTAAAAGAGATGGCAGAGTTCATACAGATTATGCTCAGGCCATAGCAGCGACAGGTAGGTTAAGTTCAAATAATCCAAATCTTCAAAACATACCCATTAGAACAGAAAAAGGACGTGAGATTAGAAAGGCATTTGTAGCACGTGATGATAACCATGTGGTTTTATCGGCCGACTACTCACAGATAGAATTGCGAATAGCTGCATCATTTGCGGATGATAAACATATGATTGAAGCCTTTAAAAATGGAAGGGATATACACTCAACCACTGCAGCCAAAGTGTTTGGCGTTTCGTTGGAGGATGTGGATTCTGGCATGAGGAGGAAAGCAAAGGAAGTAAACTTCGGAATCATTTATGGCATTTCTGCTTTTGGTTTGGCGCAAAATCTAAATATCTCTAGAACCGAAGCTCAGGAAATTATTCAGGCGTATTTTAAGGAATTCTCATCAATAAAAGAGTATATGGATGCCTGTATTGAGAAAGCCAAGCAGCAGGAATATGTTGAAACCATAATGCATAGAAGAAGATATTTACGTGATATCAATTCAAGAAATGCGACTATGCGGGGCTATGCAGAGCGCAACGCCATCAATGCTCCAATTCAAGGAAGTGCCGCTGATATCATTAAAAAGGCCATGGTGGATATTCAAAACTGGCTGAAAGCCGAAGGACTCTCCACAAAAATGGTAATGCAGGTGCATGATGAATTGGTTTTTGATGTGCCTAAAAACGAGCTGGAAAAGGTGAAGCCAAAGATCATTGAACTAATGATGAATGCCGTTCAAATTAAGGTTCCTTTAGAAGTAGAAGCGGGCTCTGGAGAGAATTGGCTGAAGGCGCATTAGTGTTAGAAATGTTTTAGTTCAATGTTTAGTGTAAAGAAACCGACCAATATTGTTGATACGAATTAACAAAGAGCATTAAATATTCAACATTGAATCAGTGAAAGAAGAGGGATTCAAGAATCACTCCCTCTTATAAACCCCACTAGGAAAAACCACTACACTTTCATGACCATTCTTTCCAACGGCAGCTACCCCAAAAAGGTAATTGTCAATGACGATACCTTTCAAAAGATACTCTGAAACATTACCCACAAACTTCGAGTATCGCCATTGTGGTGCGGTAGTCTCACGCCAATAAATTTTATAACCAGCTATGCCATCATCATTCAACTTTTTCCATTTCAAAGATGTACTTGGCTCAACAGCACCTGCTATTTCTACATTTTCTGGTTGGGGTGGTGCCCAGGCTAATGATGCCAGATTAATGGCGTTTACGGCTGTGAGCTTTTTCGCATAGTCAAAATTTACTCCTTCAATTACATCGCCATACTTAATTCCATTCTCTGTTCTTAAATCCTGATGCTGGCGTGTGTAATTTTCATTGGTTTCCATGATTCTGACTGCAGCAAAGCCAGCATCATTAAAAGGTTTGTGGTGTCCACCTCTTCCAAATCTATCCAGTCGATAGATCATCGTGGGATTCATTTCAGGCATATATGTTTGCGTGGTTTTGTGAATGTATCTGGCAAGTTGCCGTGAGATGCCATCAACTTCACCACCATACAATCTTCTTTTTCTTCGTACCTCATCGGTTTCAGTTATAGGTGTTGGCTCAGAAAATATTCGAAAACTTCTATTGTCTACGACTCCATTCACCCCCTCGATATTGCTGATCATATCATTATTTAACACACCTATTATTTCCCAGCCCTTTTCTTTAGCTACTTCAGCCATGTATTTTCCCCCAAACAAACCTTGCTCCTCACCAGATAAGCCCACATAAATGATACTGGATTCAAATGTATAGTTCGATAGCACTCTGGCCGCTTCTATTGTGCCGGCCATACCGCTGGCATTGTCATTCGCTCCCGGAGAATCCGATTTTCCATCCAAAGGATCGCTTACTCGGCTATCAATATCTCCCGACATGATAATGTAGCGGTTCGGATATTTAGTGCCCCGCTGAATGGCCATTACACTAACAATTTCAGTGTCTGTAGGAATTCTTGTATTAGGGTCACCTTTAACAATGTTTCTTAAATAACTAACCTCAAGGCATTTATTGCAATTCTTCGAGATGGAAGTAAACTCGTTTTTAATCCATCTGCGTGCTGCACCAATGCCACGAGAATCAGAAACAGTATCCGATAAGGAATGGCGCGTACCAAAAGACACTAATTTTCGTATGTCGTGCTCAATTCGTTCAGCAGAAACAGCTTCTATGATATCATAGATTCGGGAGTCAGTTTGCTGAGCAAAAAGTGAAGAACTAAGAAAAAGGAGAATAAGTATTTTTTTCATCAGGTTTACTTTTG
The DNA here is from genome assembly GCF_040220315.1 of Fulvivirga sp. Taxonomy (GTDB): domain Bacteria; phylum Bacteroidota; class Bacteroidia; order Cytophagales; family Cyclobacteriaceae; genus Fulvivirga. The sequence continues at coordinate 4,667 of NZ_JAVJUY010000241.1, read as the reverse complement.
TGAAGTTTTAACACCAACAGCTATTAAAAGTTGCCATTCTAACCTTACTTTTAAATGTAATAAGATAAGATTAAAAACATGAATTTTAATACACAAAACCTTAAGGACTTCGAGGAAGCTCACGATAGAATAAGAAATCACATTCATCGAACACCAATACTTACGAATGCCACCATAAATGAGATGGCAGGTTGTTCCATATCTTTTAAATGCGAAAACTTTCAAAAAGTAGGTGCATTCAAAGCTCGTGGAGGGATGAACGCCATTCTTGGTTTGAGTGATGCTGACAAGCAAAAAGGAGTAGCCACTCATAGCTCCGGTAACCATGCTCAGGCTGTGGCTTTAGCGGCTAAAGTAGCAGGAATAAAAGCATGGATTGTAATGCCTTCCAACGCTCCAAAAGTAAAAAAGGATGCTGTAAAGGGTTATGGAGCAGAGGTAATAGAGTGCGAACCAACCATAGACGCAAGAGAGGAAACGCTGAACGCTGTGATTCAGGAAAATGGTGCCTTATTAATCCATCCGTATAACGATGAGAGAATTATTATTGGACAGGGCACTGCCACAAAGGAGCTCATTGAAGATGCAGAAAAAGAGTTTGATTTTATACTAACGCCTATTGGAGGTGGCGGTTTAATAAGTGGTGCGGCCTTGGTGAGTCATTACCTAAGTCCGAATACAAAGGTGTTAGGTGGCGAACCGGAAGCGGCAGATGATGCTTACCGATCTTTTAAATCAGGGCAATTGGTTAAAAATGATAGTCCACCAAAAACTATTGCAGATGGATTACTCACTAACTTAGGGGATAAAAACTTTGAGGTTATTAAAAAGTATGTTCATGATATTTACCTGGTAAATGATGCAGAAATTATGGCTGCACTAAGATTAGTTTGGGAAAGGATGAAAATAATCATTGAGCCTTCATGTGCGGTACCATTGGCAGTGGTGCTAAAAAACAAACTGGTCTTTAAAAACAAAAATGTGGGAATAGTGCTAAGTGGTGGAAATGTAGATCTTGGAAAGATTAAGTTCGATTAACGCGGATAAACATTATTCTCTCTAAAAGAATAGCCCGTTTGTTGCTAAGACAATTTGGGGAATAGACAAGTCACACGAGTTGGCAATCAGGATGATAATATCTAAGGCGACAAGAAATGGTGCCTAAGATAGCATCATTCCTATCCTCTTCACTTTATCCTCATAACAAGTAGTATAAGTGGTCTTTAGCTGATCCTTCAAAAATGACCGGTCGATAAGAAAATATACTAACTCATGAGGTTCGGTGAACTCAGCAATGATTTTTTTAACGCGAGACTTTTGGATGCCTATCAGTTGACCGAACTCATAAAAGTCTTTGTAGGTGTAAAAGCCGTAGGATTCATAGGCCTTTGAAAAGCCATCCTTAAACAATGTAAGCGCCATGTCATATTCACTTGGAGAATGGATTCGGGTACAAAGCAGATCGTAGGCAGGTGTTAGTACATAATCACCTTGCGCTGATTGTAAAGCAGAAAAGTTCTTAAGATGCGCATCTCCATTAGAGAACACATAATTGAATAGAATCAGCCGAAAGAATTTTTCATTTTCAATTCGATGTGTGGGAATATATTTTTTGATCAGTTGTGCGATTTCTTCATAGGATAAGTCGTACTTATAGTTCTCTCCGTGTGTTTCAGAGGTCATTTGAGCTATTTGAGCAAAATCTTCCTGCAGTATTTTTCCACTCTTAGTTTGATCGAACCTCCGTACCAGATAGGCCGGACTTCCGTCTTTGAAAAAGATTAATGCGTTTGGAGGTACTGAAAGTTTGAATACTTGTTTAGCGATTTGCATGGTCAAGTGCTCATTAGCAGGAGCTTGATCCAAATATTTGAAAGTTCCAGTAGGTATTGGCTTGAGAATATACTGGCCTCCTCTCTCTGTAAGCTTCAAGTCGTTATTTTCAAGTCTAAGCGAATACTTCACTTGTACACCGGATATCGATATTTTTTTGGTATGATCAAGAAATGCATTGGAATCTTCGTCATAAGGAGAATTAAAGGATAGTTCTGTGCTGACTTTCTTCCCTTCAAATAGCTCTTTCCGGCATTTTGGACAGTATCCTTTTTCACTTTCCTTTAAGCAGCCGTGACAAATCATTTTGTTATTTCATTTATTGTGATAGACCCAATAGTATCAGTTTTGGCCGTTTTTAATAACAGGCTGAAGTGGTCTTTTTCGTCAATTTTTAGCAACCTGCATTGTGTTTGCCTATTCACTCCTTCTGAAAGCAGTCCATAGAAGAAAGGAAATAGTACGGATGACTGATAAGTTTGTTCTGTTTTAGGCAATGTCAGACTGATGGCTGATGTTTCAGGATTGTTTAGATAATGATGATCATATGTGAAGGTATACTCTCCTTGTTCAGTCTTTTCAAGCAAGCCTGCCAATAAGTTGTTATTATATACCTCCGCTATTTTGTTCATTTGATTACGTCAATCGAAAGCTCCAATCCCAGTACTTCACAAAGCTTCATTAGGCTAGCTAACTCGGGGTTGGCTGATCCCTTTTCAATATCTCGTAAGGTCCGCTCTGAAATCCCTGAAATTTCTGCCAGATCTTCTTGTGTGATCTTTAGAAATTTTCTCCGTTTTTTAATTGTTTCTCCTATTTTTATAGTATCCATATCCAGCAATATTTTGCCGATTTTAACAAAGTAAGCGATAATAATTAAGGAATCAAACATATTCGGCAGTACTTTGCCGAATTAACTATTTATTAGGCTTGGGCTAATTGATTTGCTAAAAAGCAGCAATATTATGCTGGTTAACGCGGATAAACATTATTCTCTTTAAAAGAATCACCCGTCTGTTGCTTGGGGTCTAATTGCAGCTTTTTAATCTCCTTATCCACAATAATAGCTTTTCGAATAGCATATTCGTTAAACCGCCATATCTCTGCCGGAAAGGTTTTTAATTCTTTGTCATTATCAGAATAAGTGATTTCCAATACTATTGGCGAAACCAAGCCACCAACATTGACAAACGTAATTTCATACAAATGCTTATCAGCCAGCTCATTTAATATGGCTTTATCATCTACCTTGTTTTCAAATTCTTTGTAAGCAGATTTAGGTGTTTCTTCAATTTTCCAGCGTTGTGGCAGTTCTGGAAATTTATGTTTATTCTGATTACTGGATTTAGCAAACTCAGAACTTTTTAAACGATACCATTCTACATCTTCAATACTTATATCTACTGCATCGCTACTGTAGAACCAACCTCGCCAAAACCAATCTAAATCCACCGCAGAGGCATCTTCCAAAGTTCTAAAAAAGTCAGCTGGTTTTGGTCGTTTAAACTTCCACCGGCTGGCATATTCCTTTATCGCAAAATCAAATAACTCAGGTCCCATGACCACATTTCTTAATACATCAAGTGCGGCACTAGGCTGCCCATAACTGGAAACACTGGATAAGGTTAAGTTTTCAGGGTTGGTCATCGGTGGGCGTTCTCTAAATTCATTCACAGCCATGTAAAAAGACATGGATTTAGCATCGCCCCAATGTGGGTCTTTGGGATAATACTTTTGCTTTGTCAATAATTCGAAAAAAGTGTCAATACCTTCGTCCATCCACTCATAAAGTTTTTCATCAGAGTTCACAATCATTGGGAAGTAGTTATGTCCTATTTCATGGATCACCACATCTACCAAGGTGTTTTTTTCATCATCGGAGTATTTGCCTTTTCGGGCAGGGCGGCCTCCATTAAAGGATATCATTGGGTATTCCATACCATGATCAGCGGAGCTTACGCTGATGGCCACCGGATAGGGATAGGTAAAGAGCTTTTCAGAAAATAACTCAAGCGTATTTATAATGGCTCGTGTTGAGTGATCCTCCCAAAGGGGGTTGCCTTCTTTTGGGTAATATGACATGGCCATCACTTGGTTGTCACCTAAATCGACCATTTGGGCATCCCAAATAAATTTTCGGCTACTTGCAAATGCAAAATCACGCACATTTTCTGCTCGGAAATGCCAAGTTTTGGTAGTGGAAGCCTTTGACATTTCATTTGCGGCTGCCTCCTTTTCTGTCACAATTATTTGAGGTTTATTATAAAATGATAATGCCTTTTTCAAACGCTCTTGCTGGGCTTTATTCAATACTTCATCACTATTTTGTAAAAGGCCGGTGGCTGCTACTATATGATCGGAGGGCACAGTTATATGTACATCAAAATCACCAAACTCAAGCGCAAATTCACCATTTTCTATAAACTGTTTATTCTGCCAGCCTACTACGTCATCATAGGTGCACATTCTCGGATACCATTGTGCAATGGTGTAAATGTAGTTATCATCTTCAGGGAAATATTCATAACCACCTCTACCTCGGATCATTAACCGGTCATAAATGTTGTACTCCCAGCTGATACTGAAACTAATGGAATCGCCACTTAACAATGGTTTATCTAAAGGCAGCTTCATCATGGTTCTGTTAATTATATAATTCATTGGATTTGAATTAACATCCGTTACTTTTTTGATGGTATAACCACCCTCATATTGCAGTCCTCCAATTTCTTTAGCCGCTTCAAAGGTTGTCATTCCTTGTTCCAGTGTAGCCTGGCGAGTAAGCTCATTCAGGTTATTCTTGGCCCTAACATTCTGATCGAGTTGTAGCCAGA
>NZ_JAVJUY010000240.1:0-6932 GCF_040220315.1 Fulvivirga sp. | reverse complement strand
TCCACTTTCATCTCTTAACTTGTGGACGATTTATAAGGACGGGGTGTCATAAGCTGCTTGTAGCTGAACTAGGTTCTAAACCCAAATCGTGCTAGTTTTATACCTTGAACAAAGTAAACAAACGCGCCTTACAGAGGCGTTACCTCTCATAAGAATAACGCATTGAAACGCATTCTAATCATATCGACACTTTTACTCAGCGGACTAACAAGTCGAGCTGACTACCGGCCATTGGAACTGTATGAGATGATAATCAAGGCTGAAAAAATCGTCTACGGAACTATTGTCGAACTCGATTCAAACCACTTTACATTAGAAGTTGAGTGTAGCTTAACCTCCGACTCAGGAACCCTCAAAATCGTTAGATTCCAAGATTGGGCGTGCGCTTCACGATGGACAGAATATGAACTTGGTCAACGTCTGTTTTTATTCCTAACTACTTGGAAAGGAGAACTAGTTAGTATGAGTGGTGGAAATGAAGGCGAACATCCAATCGTGAACAATACAGTCTACATACACGGTTTCTCAATTCCAATACCGCCACCCCCACCACCTCCAGGGGTAACATTTAGAGACGATTTAATTTACTTTGAGCCTGAACATTTTAACATTTACGGTGGAGATTACTTTGGAATTGATTGGAATCTTAATTCTTTTATTGAAGCAGTTTCATTTATCAGGAGATGCTTCGATTTCACTTACGGACAATATCAAACACGAACAAACTGGCAAATTAACTGTGATGGTTCCGAATTGGAACAAATGTGTAAAGAATCAAAACTTGTAAACTGGGTCAGCAACGTAGCAAATAGAAAAGACGAGAGGTAACAAAACCTATGAATGAATGGGACTTTATTGGTCAAGATATTATTTTGGGGATTGGAAAGTCCGCCACAAGTTTTAAATTTAAATCAAGGCGTGGCTATGAGCAGATGGAGAGGTTAGTGTTCTCTAATCCCCACTCATCATAGCTAGACGTTGTAAGTAATATTATGAAACACTTTTTGCTCACATTTTTAATCCTTCAATCGTTTTGCATTTTTGCCCAAAATGAAAAGTTGATTTTGACTGAAAGTGGGAATAATTTATGGTTTGAATCTCTGAATTCGACAGAAACACTCGAAGAAAAAATTGACTTGATAAATGAAAGACTGACTAATGACGTGAACGTGTATATTGAATGGAGTTTTGCGGACGGAATAACTGTTGCGAGGATTCCTAAATTGGACAGTATTCGCAAAATAAGAACCAAAGGATTCTGTAAACCACTTTATTTGATAAAATACAAGGATAACGTAATTGCATTCCGAATTGAAAATCCAATAGACTCTGAACTGACTGATTCAGTAACTGAACTCATTACGGAAAATAATATTAGTAATATAGAAATATGGACTGACGACAAAAGGCAAGTGCTAAATGGAACGAGTGCAGATTGTGGAGTAATTACGTTGGAATTAAAAAAACGGAAAGTATTTAAAGCCTTCAAAAAGCTAAATCTAACGAATTGGAAATACGATGAGATTTCGAATTATAAATGAATATTAATCAAAAAATACTACTTACAACAATGGCTATAAGTAATTGCTTGTTCTCGCCTACTTCTGAAAATCCTCGCGGATTTTCAGTTTGGTGCGTACTTGCAAAGTTAACCGCTAAACCACGCAACTACTCATAGCCGAGACCGTTAGAGAGCATCAACTGCAATGAAAAAAATCATTTCCCTATTAATAATCTGTCTTTTGGTTTCCTGCGGAACTGATAAGAAAGAACAAAAGGCTACTGAATTAAAAGAACTATCAGCATCTGAACTTCAAGACAAGTCAATCGATGAACTCAGAATAATCAGAAACGAAATATTCGCCAGAAAAGGCTACATATTCAACTCGGAAGATTTACAGAAACACTTTTCAGCATTTGATTGGTACCAACCACAATATGAAAATGTGGACTCTCTGCTAACAGATTTGGACAAGAAAAACATTCAAACAATCCTAGAACTTGAAAACAGGAGAAAGAATGAAATCGAACGAAGGATAATCAACATATCAGATAAAGAACTAGCTCATTACAAAAATGCTTATGACTCAGCTGAAAAATGGGACAAACAATTTATGAACAAAATGTTTCAAACCATTGAGCAGTTCAAAGGAAGACCAGCTGATACAACTGTATTAACTGTTGGTAACATTGATGGAATTGGCAAGCTGGATACGGTAACAACTCAGGTATATGTACTAGATGATACTGTTTATGTTGAATCAAATTGGACAAGAAACGGGGAATTGCTCTGGAGCGATAAAATCAAAACCCCATATCTCCAAATTAATAATGATGATATTTTCGCATATGACTTAAGGCATCCTTGGGTAACCTTTACTATAGCTGTAAACTATGGCGCTCCAGAACTTAGTAAACGAGCAGATTACTCAGGAATAGACAGAGAAACTGCACTTAAAATGGCGAAGTGGTATATTGAAAGAAAGAATCTAGAAATTTCAGAAGAGGAATACACTCAATATTTCGACTCTTTCAACGGACAACTTTTCATATTTGGCGAACCAGAAATTTGGCATGAATTACTTCAATGGTATGAGCCTAAAAAGGTATTCATACTCTATTATGCCCCATAAAAACGCTCTCTAACATGGTGTAGAAAAACATATGCTAAAGCACCTTGTAGTTTCGAGTAGTACATTTGCCCGCATTTTCTGCTTGCATTCCATAGCTGGACGACCAACCAGAACGCAGTAGGAACTTGAAAGAAATTAGCAGCTTTTGACTTGTGTGCGTTGAGAAAGTTAGCAGAAAATGCTACGTTTAGTTTTTTATAGCCTCGTGTGGCATACGTTTTCTACACAGGCGTTAGCGGTAATTCATTGAATACTATCATAAAACATATAATTATAATTTCTCTGAATTTCTGGACTTCAGCCATCTTTGCAAGTCCTCAAATGCCAGATTATATCATTTTTGGTAAGGACACGATATCAACATATAATCTTTTGCTTGAACAATATTTGCAAAATCATGATACAACTAAAAGAGAACAACTCTTTGGGCTCACGTTTCGAAATGGCTCTACCTTAAATTGCTGGAGAGGTTATCAAGCTATTTATAAAATAGAAAACGACAGTTTATATCTCACTGGCATAATTGATTGTTTTGAGCTCAGTAATGGGAAAATAAATGAGAAAGAGTCCTTAGAAAAAATCAAATCAATCTTTGGTGATAGACTTAAGAATAATAAAGTTCACATAGATTGGTTTGACGGATTTATCAACTACCCATTAACAAATGAAATATTAAGATGGGACGGAGTTTTCTATAAAATTTTCGAAAAAGAAAGGGTCATTAGTATTTCGAATGGAATAGTTGTTAAGGTTGAAGATGTTGATAATTATATTGACGACCCAAAAAAGATAGATAGACGCGATAAAAGTAAAATCTCAGATTTGCTATTTAAGAAATTAAAAAAGGCAAAATGGAAAAACTCAAATGATTATGACTGTTCAGAAAAGTATTTGGTAACTATAGATGAGAATGGATTAACTTCTAAAGTTAGAATGCTTTTATCTGAAGAAGAGATTGAAAAATATTATGAGGCAGACGAATTCGAATTTTGCGTAAATAAGGTATTAATGACGTTAAAAGAACTGAAATTTGACATCATTAAGGACAAAGGAATTCCAATATCTGAAGATGTATATATTGAAATTTGGGTAGAAAGTAATGGGAATCTTCAAAATTGGACTTATTAAAAAAATACCGCTAACATTCTTTAAGAGCGCATTTGGACTTCACCTTATGAAGTCCTTAAATGCTTTGGTGCGGCTTGCCCGCACATTTTGGGTTAGTATTTCATTGCTACTTTCATCTCTTAACTTTTGGACTACTTGTTATGACGGGGTGTTTCAAGCGGCATTTTATGAAACTAGGTTCTAAACCCAAATCGTGCTAGTTTTGTACCCTGAACAAAGTAAACAAACGCGCCTTACAGGGGCGTTACGCTGCATGACTGCACAATGAAAAAGGTAATCGAAATATTGAAATTGACACCATGGGTTATTCTTGGAGGACTCTTCATGCTGATTTCATTGCCTTTTATGCTGATTGCTCAACCTTTCATTTGGATTGCCAACAGAACTCGTGAACGGCAGTTCAAGAAATATTTAGAGCAACTTGAAGGCAAAAACTTCTTTTGTTACAATAACAAATCAAAAAGCCTTGATTTCATTGAGAACAATATCCTACCGAACTTACCAGAATCAGTTGAAGTGATCTTTTTGAACGGACGAACTCCTGAATCCGAATATGAACGAAAATTCATCTCTCATGCTCTTTACGGATTCAAGAACTATCACGGATTTCCGCACTTACTCAAAATCCGGAACGGCTCAACCATTGACGAATCCATGAACAACAAACTTTTTAACACTATCCATCAGAATAAACCAATAGACGAAGTTTTTGAGCATATGAATAACTTCTTTGAAATCGAAAACGGCAAAAAGAACGCAGCGTAACATTCTGTATAAATCATGGCTTTAAGTAGGTTATTGGTCCTGTGGCTCCTTGTTTAAAGCCCGTCAATCCGCAGGATTGACTTATTGGTGAAACTTAATTTAATAAGCCAATCCTACGGATTGCCTCGGTAGTTAACTGAAATTTTTATACTTTTAATCAGCCACGAATTTATACAGTGGCGTTAAGTGCAACGGGCATTAAAGGAGAAGCTTATGCGTGAATTTAATGATTACGAATTTAGGGGAGCATTCATGACTATCTTTATTGATATTGAATGGCTGCTAAGTGATTGTATATCCATGTTATTGGTTGGAGAAAACGAACTTCAACTTGACTTAATGGAATTCATAACACCTAAGTATATGCTCGATCAAAAAGTCTCACTTTTGAGCCAAATATTAAAATCTCGACATAAGGACACCTATAACGTATATAAGAGCGATTTAGAAGAATTGAGAAAGTTTAGAAAGCTTCGAAACAACTTCGCTCACAAAAAAATTGAACTTGATAATAAAAATCAGAGGCTTCATTTTCTACAAGTGCTAAATCATCGAATAGATAAAAGCATAAATCACAGTTTTGATGAACTCAATGACTTGTGGGAAAAACTTAAGGAGATTTTAAAAAGAATGAAATCTTTGATAGATGAGGTTGTAAGACTTAAAAGCACTTAACAAAATGTAAGAGCGCATTTGGACTTCATCGGGCGAAGTCCTTAAATGCTTTGGTACGGCTTGCCCGCACGTTTTGGGTTAGCTTTTCACATCCACTTTCATCTCTTAACTTGTGGACGACCAACAGGAACGCAGTGTCTTAAGCTGCTTATTTCTCGACTAGGTTCTAAACCCAAATCGTGCTAGTTTTATGCCTTGAACAAAGTAAACAAACGCGCCTTACACAGGCGTTGTGCTCCATCTTACTCGAACTTATGTCAAAATTTCTTTATTCATTTTTACTTTCCATTGCTATTTTTTCAATAGCTTTTGGACAAGTTGATTGCAGCAATGTTCCAGAACTAATGCACAGGACAAATGACTATGCAGAAATTTTAAGTCTAGAAGAGGAAAAGGAACTGAGCGCATTTCTAAAGACACTTGAGGATGAGGTAGGTTCTCAAGTAGCAATTTTGACAATTGACACATTAGATGGAGAAAAGATTGAGTCCTATTCTTTAAGAGTTGCAAATTGTTGGGGATTAGGGCGGAAGGATTATGACGATGGCCTTCTAATCACTGTAGTACTTTTGAATCGTCAAATGAGAATCGAAGTTGGTTACGGACTTGAAAAAATAATTAAGGATGAAATTGCCAAGAACATAATCGATAGTGAAATGGTGCCGGAATTTCAAAAGGCAGAATTTTATAATGGTATAAAGAAAGCAACATTTAAAATAGACAGCCTAATAAGGTCCAATACCCAATTGGTGGGTGAATGACCATAACAGAGCACAACATTTTGTAAGAGCGCATTTGGACTTCACATTGCGAAGTCCTTAAATGCTTTGGTGCGGCTCCACCGCACGTTTTGGGTTAGCATTTCACATCCACTTTCATCTCTTAACTTGTGGACTACTTGTAAGGACGGGGTGTCTTAAGCTGCTTGTGGCGGAACTAGGTTCTAAACCCAAATCGTGCTAGTTTTATGCCCTGAACAAAGTAAAAACACGCGCCTTACAGGGGCGTTATAGGGCATCAAATTCAACATGAAAGGTTTAACGAATATCATTTTTTTACTATTTCTAGTAAGTTTTTCCAATTACGGATTAGCTCAATCGGCAGATGCAGAAGTTGACTCTTTAAGCAACAATGTTGACATCCATGGACCTGAACTCTACAACGGAATTGTACCTGACGCTTCCAAAAACTATGTATACTTTGAAGTCAGAGGTGACAGAGGTTATGAAATCAAGAAATTGATTACTTCTATTGGTGATAAACCGAAAAAATTCAGAATTCCAAAACTCGAATCAGACAGATTCGGATTTTTTGAATGCGAAGATGTTTTGTGTTCGACCTACATTATCGCAATAAGTCAAGACAATTCAATTGAAATTATCGACACAGAAGAACTTCTTATACAATTTCTCGGCTCAATTGACAATGAAGAAGAGTCCATCTTGCTTCAAAAAGCCAACGAATATTTGACCGCCAGAAAAAAGTAAAAGCCCTATAACATGCTATAAGAGCGCATTTGGACTTCACCTTGCGAAGTCCTTAAATGCTTTGGTACGGTTAGCCCGCACGTTTTGGGTTAGCATTTCACATCCACTTTCATCTCTTAACTTGTGGACTACTTGTAATGACGGGGTGTTTCAAGCTACTTGTTGTGCGACTAGGTTCTAAACCCAATACGTGCTAGTTTTATGCCTTGAACAAAGTAAACAAACGCACCTTACAGGGGCGTTA
>NZ_JAVJUY010000239.1:0-29221 GCF_040220315.1 Fulvivirga sp. | reverse complement strand
CCAGGAATTGTAAACGAAATGGCGTATACAGGTAGAAAGGTATTGGGTGCTGAAGCTAAAGCCATAGGTTTAGTTAATCAATGCTATGCATCCAAGGAAGAAATGATAGGTGAAGTGATGAAGCTTGCAACCATGATCGCTAGTAAATCACCAGTATCTATTCGTGGAATAAAAGACGTACTTCTATATACCAGAGATCATTCAGTAGATGATTCATTAAATTATATGACAACCTGGAATGCTGGCATGCTGCTTTCTGAGGATTTAATGGAAGCCTTTAAAGCGACAATGGAAAAAAGAAAACCAGAGTTTAAAGACTAGTTAATCCTTCTCCATTCCGGGCTGAGTAATGACAAAATCTGTTTTGGCTTTTTCATCAGCCACCATTTTTTCAACGTCTTTTAACAATTGCTTTGCGTCATAGATGATCCCATCCTTAATAGTGTATTTTACACCTCCTACTCTCACTACTTCGTTTTCATCTGTAAGTTTAATGGCTCCTGTTCCGTAAAGGGCTTTTAAGTTTTCCAGCGGATTCACTTCCAAAATAACAAAATCGGCTAGTTTACCTACTTCAACAGTGCCTATTTGATCTTCCATGCCAAGGGCTTCGGCCCCATTTAGCGTAGCAGCCTTCACAACCTCCAACGGATGAAATCCTGCTTCACGTAGTAATTCCAACTCCCGAATAAACGCAAACCCATACAGCTGAAAAATAAAGCCCGAATCAGAACCAGCCGTTACCCTGCCACCTCTATTTTTGTATTCGTTAACAAAGGTCATCCAAAGTAGATAGTTCTGCTTCCAGGCGATCTCCTCTTCGGTGCCCCAATAATGCCAGTATGAGCCATGTGATATTTTACTTGGCTGATAAAATTTCCACAAAGAAGGCATCGTGTAAGTCTCGTGCCATTCGGCTCTTCGCGCTCTCATTAAATCCCTGCTTGCTTCATAAATGTTAAATGTGGGGTCTAGTGTAAAATCCAATTCAAGCAATTCATTCATCACTGAATTCCATTTATCTGAAAAAGGAGGAGCCGCCTGCTGCCACAGTCTTCCTGCTTCCCCAAAACGGTGCTGCTCGTTATTATAATTATAATCTAACGGATAATTCTGAACCGTTCTATCTGTAAAAAGTGCTTCAGGCAAACCGTACCAATGTTCCATGGTGGTAAGCCCCGCTTTTGCGGAGTGTAATACGTTCCATTGCGCAACGCTCATTTGCGCATGATGGCATGCCGAGCGTAGTCCTAATTTCTTATTTTCTTCCAGTGCAGCCTGCATTATATCTGGTGCTGCACCAAAAAATTTAATACCATCTGCACCTTTCTTTGCATTATTCTGAACCCATTCCCGTGCCATTTGGGTAGTACTAATGGGTTTATCACTTCCCTGACCAAACCCAGTATACGCTAAAATTCTCGGAGCGGTAATCTTGCTTTCAGCACTTTTCTTCTTTTGATCTAACACCCAATCTAAACCATTGCTAGCGGATGGATCTCGTACTGTGGTAATTCCATGTGCCATCCAAAGTTTAAATACATATTCTGCATCCACTCCCTGAGCTTCACCTCCAATATGGCCATGCATATCTACAAAGCCTGGTAACAGATACATTCCATTTGCATCGAGTTCTTTTCCGCCACTTTTTAATTGAGGCCTATCTGCCGGTTTAATATCTACGCCTGGGTAACCAACAACCTGTATATCAACTATACGATTTTTCTCCACAACAATATCTACCGGACTGATGGGTGGTGCCCCATTGCCGTTTATCAGCGTAACACCTCTAATAATCAATTGAGTCCAGGGACCTTCGCCTTCTGTTCTTTCAGGAGCAGGATTTATCTGTCCGATTAATGAAGGACTTATAAGAAGTGCTAATATGAGTATACTTAATCTTCTGATCATGTTATTAATTTTAAGGATGTTCAATTTAGTCAGGAATTATTAATTCTCTTAATCCTGTTATTTGAGTGGTGAAATGATTTTATTGATCTGTATAACGAGGTATGAACTTAGAAAAGAATAAGAAAAACGCCATTGCATTCTACAAAATGGCCTTTGAGGGTAATCCGAAAAAGGCGATTGAACTATATGTGGGCAATAAATACATCCAGCACAACCCAGATGTGGAAAATGGAACTTCCGGTTTTATTCGGTATTTCGATCGTATGAAGAAGGAATATTCAGATAAGAGTATAGAATTTGTACGGTGTATAGCCGAAGGTGATTTAGTGGCTCTCCATACCCATCAAACCTGGCCAGGTAATGATGAATATGTGACTATGGATTTCTTTCGATTTGAGGCCAATGGTAAAATCTGTGAGCATTGGGATGCTATTCAGCAGATCCCTAAGGAGTCCAAGAATTCAAATACCATGTATTAAAATCCTGGACTGTTATTCTGAAGATTATCGCCCGGGTATACCGCCAAATCCAGGATTAAACCTGAAAATATAGTAAGGTGCCGCTTCTTTCATGTGCGATTTAGAACGCAGCATCTGATCAGGAATGGCACTATCCGTAAAATACAAATAACCATCACCCCCATAGCTGGCTCCATCGGCCCAGCGTATTTTATTACTCCGTATTAATGTCTTAAGTGTTCCATCCGGTGATAATATGGCAAAGCCATCATTTTCAACATCCGTGATATACACGTTATTTAGTGTATCCATACTAAGTCCATCACTTAATGGTTTCTTACCAACTAACTCCACATGTTTACTCATTTCATCATTTGAAATTGTAAAGTCATTTAAATATTTAGTAGCTATACGATATAAACCATTGTGCGCCATAGCGCCATAGTAGATGTAATCTTCGGTTGCACTTAAGGCAATTCCATCTATACCTGGCTTAAGCAGTACTAAACCACCAATAAAACTCATATCCTTGAGTTTATTTTGAATCAACCAATCCTGCGGATAAACTGAAGGATGCTGCTCTAATAATCTTCTTGACTCACCAGTTTTAGAATTGTAAACAACAAGTGCTGGATTTTTACCAAAAAAGCTCACATCCGCGATATACACCATGCCATTCTTATCAACTTGCAAGTCGTTAAAAAACGAAAGCCTTTCTCCTACTTCAGATGGAAATGTATAGTCGTGAATTACTTCATTGGTAGTTAAATCAAAAGCCAATAACCTTACGCCACTAAAACCATGGTTCCCGTGATCGATTGTCCATAACTGATTGTTTTGGTCAATCATCATACCTAAAACTGTTGTGAAATTATTCTGATAATCTTCACTTGGATATGCCGTTGGTATTCCGTTAACCACTTCAAGTACTTTATTTCTTTCAGGCCTGGATTCAGGATGAACTGTGAAAAACACCCGATTATCAGCCGATACTGCCAGGTTTCCTAGCGGCTCGTCAAAGGCGAGTACAACTTCCAAGCTATCTTCAGAAAGTATCGGTTCTGTTGCAACACTCGGGTAGTATTCGCCTCCACCAAACCTGAGGCGAAGAAAAACTGCCAACACTATTACTAATGCCAGCAGGCTAACAACTACAATTTTTACAATTCTCATTATGCTGTTTCTAAAATATCGGATGGTTCTAGAATGGATTTGCTGTAACCATTGATAGTAACGTTAATCATCGAATTTCCTAATTGCGTAGTATTAACTATCGATTTGGGAAATAGAAATTTTAAAAATTTAATAAGCCACATAAAATAGTCGTAGAAAAACTGGTAAAGTTTAGTGCCTGATTTTATCCCTTTCAAAGGAATAATGGCTCCAGGTCGGTACATGAAGGCTTGTTTAAAACCCATATTAAGCAAGGCATTCTCGGTTTTTCCTTTTACCCTTGCCCACATTATTCGACCCTTTTCAGAACTGTCCGTTCCTTTACCAGATACATACGTGACAGTTGCCTTTGAATTATGATCATATATTGCTTTGGCAAGTGCTATTGTATAATCGTGAGTGATCTCGTGATATTTCTTTTCACTTAAACCAGCAGCACTTATTCCCATGCACAGGTATACGGCATCATACCCTGCCAATTGATCTTTAATAGAGTCATAATTCCCGAAATCCTGATGGATGATTTCCTTGATCTTATTATGCTTCACACTAATCGATCTTCTATTTATTAGTAGCACTTCTGTGATATCTGGATGATCGAGGCATTCTAAAAGAACCCCTTTGCCCACCATACCTGTTGAACCTGTGATTATAACTTTCATACTATTTATTTTTCGTTTTTCTCAGTAACCATTCTTACCATGGCAAAGAACCAACTGTTAGGAACTACCCTTCTTAAGAATAACAAAAATGGTGCACCACTTCCAACAGGATACCGCATTTTATAATTTTTTTGAGTCGCGGCCTTGTATACCTTTTTAGCAACAACAATTGGACCTGGCGCTTTGGCGCCTACTTTCTGCATGGTATTAAATGTACCATTTACATAGTTATCATATTCTTCCAAACCATCTGCTTTCATTAAGTCCATAGATCGGTCATAAAAGTCCGTTTTTATAGCACCGGGTTCGATAATTCTTACTTTAATTCCGAATTGCCTAAGCTCGTATTGTAAGGATTCTGAAAAACCTTCCACAGCCCACTTTGTGCCATGGTAGAGGCTATACAACGGGAAAGTAATTCTACCACCCACTGATGCTACATTGATTATAGTTCCATTTTTATTCTTTCTAAAATGCGGAAGTATTGCTCTTGTTACATTCATTAGCCCAAAAACATTCGTGTCAAATTGTCGTCTGATTTGTTCATTGGTAGATGCCTCGAATGCACCCACCAATGCATACCCTGCATTATTCACTAAGACATCAATCCTTCCAAAATCAGCAATGGCGTCAGTAATCGCCATTTTAATTGATGCCTCATTCAGTACATCCAATTGATATAAGTTAACATTTTTTAGACTCTTCAAGTCTGCGTGCTCGTCAGGCGTTCTCATAGTTGCAGCCACATTCCAGCCTTTATCCTGAAAATACTCGACAATACTTCGCCCAATCCCGGATGATGCCCCTGTGATAAAAATCGTTTTCATATTTGTTAAATTATGTGAGTACTTACTTATTTTTATATTAAATATTTTTATCCCTGATACTTACTAGACAAAAAGTCGATCATTTCACCCATCTCAAAATTGTCAGATAAAAAATATCGGGTGGCTAAACCATCTAGTAAAAGCAATAATAGCTCTGCCTCTTTTTCTGGAGAAAGGTAATTCAACTTCTTAAATGCTGCTGTTAGCGCTTGTCTCACAGGTTCCATCTTATTTTCATCATAGCGTTCTGTTTCCCACTTAAGTTTATACTGTAACTTCCAAAAATGAGATTGCTCGTTATCACTGGCAATTTCTGAAGCTATTCTAAACGTTTTGTTTATTACTTCTTGAGGATCTGCCTCCATAACTATGTTAGCGAAAAGCACTTTTAATCGCGATTCACCTTCTTTTGAGATAGCATCTAAAAGACCTTCTTTATTCGTAAAGTGCCTGAAAATTAAGCCTTCGGAAACACCTGCCTTTTTAGCAATTTTGCTAGTTGATGTGGTACCGTAACCTTCCTCCGCAAAGAGCTCTAAAGCAGCATTTAGTATTTTACCTTGCTTTTCAGTCATATAAGTGAGTAATTACTTACAAACTTATAAAGTGTTATATTCAATTCCAACTTTGGTAATAAATGAATAATTAATCTTCGAGTATTTCGATCTCTACCCGAACGTTTTGTTTGGCTTTTGTGCTGTGTTTATCATGCAACATACGATTACCGCCCCAAGCCTTAATCTCCATGCGATCTTCCGATATGCCCTTGCTCAAAAGATAATCACGAATGGTCTCAGCTCGTTCCCTAGATAATTTCTTAGCACTGCCAAATCCTTTTGGGTTGTCGTTACCTAAATTAAAGTACTGGCCATCCATTACAGATATTATTGGCCCTGCATGTTTACCATTTACATGACCGTGAATTTTAATACGCATGTTTTTATTTTCCTGCAACATATCAAGTAAGCTATTTACTTCGTATTGAGACTCGGGCCGCATAACTGCTGCATCTTTATAATAGAAGACATTGTACATTGTTACAATATCACCTTTTCTGTAACGCACCAGGTCAAAATTTAGCACAAGGCCATTCTCGGTAGAATCAATCTCTGCATTGGTGGTACCGTTGATCGGATCATAATAATTAAATTCCTTCTGAACTTTTCTAAAACCAAACACATCTACTATAACGGTAATCTGACCCGATCCATTCTTAGGATCATCAATATGAACACGATGCCCTGATTCTACCACATCCATGAGTTTCGACCTTTCAGTGTCAACAATCTGTAATTCCCCATTTACATCGCCACCATCGGTTGAATTGGTTAAGTCAAATTTCACTTCCAGTCGGTCGTCTTTTTCAATTTTAATTTCCTTTTTTTCTTCAACCTGTGTAGTACTTGCTTCTGCTTCAGTGGGCATTGTTTCTACTCTTTTCTCCTTCTTGGGCACTACCTCTTCCTCTGATTCATCCTTTTCAACATCTTTGAATCGTTCAGCATACAAATCTCCAAGTGGGTTAACCACTTCTTTCTTAAGTGCCTGAGTGGTTTCTTCCGCTCTTTTTTGTTCTTCTGGAGAAAGCTGCAACCTTGCTTCTGATGTTTTGACGTGCACCCAGGTATCTCCAAAACCTTCTTTTTGTCTTAGTTCTTTCATCATGGCAATGGCTTCCTTAAAGCTTGCGGTATGATCTACATATACATATATTAAAGAACCACGCTCATTGAGGCCAAAACGTGCGTTGTGGCCTTGTTCACTTACATGTTTGGTGAATTTAACCGCTAATTCAACCTGACTTTTCGCATATGCTCCTACCACAATAGCATATCCCTGCGGAATATCTTTAGTCTGCGAATATATGTTTGACGTTAGCGGTATGTATGCCAGAAGGAAAAGTAAAAGTGGTCTCATCTATCAAATATGGTTATTATTCTTCCAATATCTCAATTTCAACACGGACGTTCTTCTCTGCCAAAGAACTATGCTTGTCATACAACATTTTTTTACCACCCCACCCCTTTATTTCCATGCGATTTTCTTCAATCCCCTGGTCCATTAGCCAGTGTTGGATGGTGTATGCCCTGTATTCCGAAAGCTTTTTAGCACTTGCCTTTGTTTCCAAATGCGAACCATGTAAGCTAAAGAATTATTTATCGTCTAAATATAGATGCTTAACCACACCATGGTAATTACAAATGGAAAGAACGTGAATTCCAATCCTCATATTTTCATTTTCCTGCATCATATTTAACAGCTGATTCAATTCAGTTATTGATTCTTCTCTCATAATGGCCGCATCAATATAGAAGTAAACATTCCACATAGTCATGTAATCTCCTTTGTTGTACCTTCTCAGTGGCATGTCTACAATTATGCTATCTCCGATGGTGGTTACATGCTCAATGTCTTTAGAGCTCTCTGGCTCATCAAGATCAACCTCTCGGTTGACTATCCTGTACCCAAAAATATCTGATTCAAAATTCACCTTTCTCGTGCCGTTTTTAGGGTCATCCATTTCTACCAGTTCCTGTGTTGGCAACCTCCCTAAATCTTTCTGCCTTTCAATGTCGGTGGTTTTAACATGACCTGTTACTTCATGTAAATCAGTTACATCATAGGTATTAAAGTAAATCCAAAATTTATCATCGGGCCTTACTCTTTTTGGCTCTTCAGTTACCTTTTCTGCTACAACTTCACTTTTCATATTAGCCTGACGTGCCTCCCTTTCCAGTTCAGCTTCTTCAACGTCATGAACAAGTTTTTCAAGATCGTTACTCCCTGATTTCAAAGCTGTATTTTGCTGTTTTAATTGGTCGGATGGTATATGCTGACAATTAAAGTTGCCATTATAGAGCCAGGTTTTACCTAAAGCAGAAAACTGTTCACGAATCGTTAAGACCCTACTCCTTGCTTCTTCTACATCAGCCGATTCATGTACATACACATAATGCATATTATTAAATTTATTCTCTCGCACAATGGTATTAAGGCTTTTGGATGCATAAAAGTCTGCGAACCTTTGGGCGTTTGATTCTAAATTAAACACGCCAATAACAGCATAACTTCTTACATTATCCGGTACTTGCCCGTAAGCCATAGTAACAGTGACAAGTAAAATAATGACTAATGATTTTTGGAAAGTATTCATGGTTTTAAAGTCTAAAAAATTGAATATGTTGAGCCTCACAGTGCTTTGACCTGTAAAAAACAGGCACGGATTTAAGTTTACTATCAGGATTAGAATGCGACATAACTAACCGAATCTGATTTGGTTTCAGATTGAGGTGAGACAAATTCAATATGCTATATTGAGCTAGCATCTTAAAAAAAATGATATTAAAAGTTTAAAAAATTAACTCTGAAATGTAATTATTTTAAGTAATCAAAACAAAAAAAATATAGTAAGTTCTTCAATTTCAGTGGATTAGCTTTTTTAAATATAATTATATTTATATTTATTTTTATTATTATTGTATATTTATAATTGAAACAGCGCTGTTAAAGGATGTTGCCATTACTTATCTTTGAGCAAAATTTGATAACTATTATGAGCCAGCTACGCAACTATTTTTTTCTTTCTGTATGTCTTTTTGTCCTTTCATGCACTAGTAATAACACGCAAGAAGAGAGTACCTCCAGTGAAGAATCTGAACTTCCCAAAGAAGAGCAAATT
Source organism: Fulvivirga sp. (assembly GCF_040220315.1). GTDB lineage: Bacteria > Bacteroidota > Bacteroidia > Cytophagales > Cyclobacteriaceae > Fulvivirga. The sequence goes on along the minus strand of NZ_JAVJUY010000239.1, from coordinate 20,511 downwards.
GAAAAAACGCTATACGATGATGTAATGGCCGTACATGATGAGATGATGCCTAAAATGGAAGAAATGATGGCTCTAAAGGGTAAGTTAATTGAACTATCTGATTCCTTAAGGGAAAGTGGCGCAACTGAAGAATCTACCAGGGTTGCTTCGGCAGCAGAAAAAATTGAGGTAGCAGATGAGGCAATGATGGGTTGGATGCACCAATTTGAACCAAATATGGAGGGCATGTCTCACCAGCAAAGGGTTGATTATTTAACTTCTCAAAAAAACAAAATGGATAGTGTAAAGGTGGTAATGCAAGAGGCAATTGCAACGGGCCGTTCGTTAACTGCTAATCGTTAACCACCTTTCTGGCTGAGTACAATTTGTAAATACCTGCCGAGTTTACCGGCAGGAAATCCTTTTCGTTTAAACCAAATAAGATATTCTACTGGTAGATCTATGAGTCGGCTGCCTTTGAATTTACCAAATGGCATTTTGTACCTGATCAACTCTTCTAATTCCTGTCGGGCTTTTACGGGATCAAATGGGTTTTCCAATAGTATTAGTTTAGGTTCCAACGAACTCCTAAATATAACTCTCTTCCGTGAATTGGTGCGAAGGCATAGGAAGTATCAAAGGAATCACTAAATCCAACAGTAGCATTGGGGTCATTAAACCCTACAAGTGGCGATATTGGTTGCCTGTAATCAAAAATATTCTGCAAGCCCCCATAGAGACTCCAGCCATTGTTAAATGATTTTGTCACTTGAAAATTATGGATGTTAAATAATTCTGACTCCGTTGGTCTTGGTTGGGATTTTGGGTTACCTGATTCATCCAGATCAAATACTTCTGGTAACGCCATTGGGCCTGAAAGTCTGGCCGTATAACCTAAGATGATACCTGCATTTTTAAATTCGTAATTGGCTGTTAGAACCCCTGAGTACTCTTGAGCAAATTCAATTTTTGTCGTTACCATCTCACCCAATTCATTCGGTTCTGTCTGGGTTACATCCTGCCAATTAAAACCCACACTTATGGACAAAGGTCCTCTGAAATCATGGTTCACATTAAAACCAATCCCCTTGGTAATGGCATGGCCTTCTGTATTAGCATAGATAATTTTGCCCGGTGTATCATAATCTGGAATAATCTTATTGGTGAAGTAAGTATAATATGCGTCTAGGTCCAGCATTCCCTGGCTTTCCCCAATGGTATACACATGGTTTAGGTTGATAGACGCATTATAAGATTGCTCCGGTTTTAAATCGCCCAGAATCTCTACTTTTCGCTGCCCTGAAACAAAGGCATGATCTTCGGTGAACAGATTAACCACTCTAAATCCGGTACCTAAATTTGTTCGCAAGGATGTCCATGTGCCTAATTTGTATTTGAGGTTCAATCTTGGCGATACAATCGCTCCATGTAAATCATAATGATCTAACCTTGTTCCTGTTAACATTGTAAACTTATTAGATACCTTCCATTCATCTTGCACAAAAATTCCCGGTATGTACTGATTATCTGGTCTGTTCTGAATGCCCGAACTAGTAGAATCCTGAGTGGCTACTGTATTATCATCATAACTCTGATATCTATTTGTTAAGCCAACGATCAGGTTATGGGAGTTTAATTGCTTATCCCAAACCAAATTGGCAAAACCTATGTGTTGTTCTGCTTTGTAGTGGTCTGCACCATAATAACTGTCCTGATTATGTGTAGATAGTGAGTAATCTAATCGGATATTCTGATTGGTATTGAACTCGTAGGTTCCGAAAAGCTCCGCTCTATGCGTGTAGATACTTTCGCCATATACCTGATCGCTACCTCTTAAATCTCGATAATTTCTATCTATTAAATACTCTTGAACGCCATTGCGCCTATCCTCGTAATATAGTTTACCAGCTATAGTAAATCGTTTTTTACTCGCCCTATTAATATCCCACTTAGTAAATAAAGAGTATTGATCAAGGTTAATATTATCCCCAAACCCATCCCCATTTTCATCATCAAAATCATTGATATAGGCATAGTTCAGGCCAATGAACCCACTGCCTTTATCACCTTTAATGGTACCGGCAATATTTCCAAAAGATTCTAAATGGGAAGTACCCATAACATCTATAGAAAAAGCAGGTTGATTGGCTGGGTCTTTTGTGATAACGTTAATCACTCCTGCCACTGCCTCAGAACCATAAAGAGTAGAACTTGGGCCTTTGATCACTTCAAACCGATCGATAATCATAGAAGGTATTCCATTGAGTCCGTATACCGAGGCCAGACTTCCATAAATGGGCGACCCATCCATTAAAATAGCAGTGTAAGGGCCCGGCAGCCCATTAATACTGATGCTATTAGTAAAGCAAACACCGCAAGCTGTGACCTCCTGAATGCCGTTAACTAACTTAATTCCTTCTACTATAGAAGAGGCCGCAGCAGGAGTAAACGTGTTCATATAGTCTGATGTAACCACTTCCACCTTCACAGGGGAATCAGTTATGAATTTTGGTTGCATAGTTCCAGTAATCACTATTTCGTCTAAACCCAAATTGCTTATTTCCAGATTCACGTTGAGCTCTTTGTTTTGGTCTTCTGATAGCTGAACTATTTTAGTTGTTGGCTTGTAGCCAATGGCCCTTATCTCGAGTGAGATTTCGTCAAACTCAATACCTTCGATACGATAGTATCCATTAACATCTGCCACTGCACCCGTTTTACTTCCAACAATCTGTATCGTAGCTCCAACTATGGGATCGCCATCACTCTGCACTTTACCTGAAATACTAGACTGTGCGTTTGCCAACAGACTGAAAAGGCTTAAAATATATGCTATACAGTATTTAATACTCATTTACATGTTAATTATTTATGCAAAGCTAATTGATATATAATTATCTATCAAAATTTATTTTTAGTCTTATCTAAATTTTATAAATGCTGTATTTCATTATCTTTAGTGCATGGCGATAATTAGCAAGAAGAAGAATATTTATAAGATCAGTAAGGCACTAAGAAATTACCTGATCAAATACGATCGTGAGATAGAATTACCTATCAATTACCAGGATTTGCTACGTTATAACAATTCTATTGCCTTAATAGATAACAAAGGAAAAGACACACTTTGGGAAACCGTTTTCTATCCACAAGATGAAATGAAGGACATCCACCATAGTGTGAAAACCATTTATGCTATTCTTAAGGCTGATGGCGATTTATCCGTAATGGAACATTTGTTTGTCGACCGTATTGATTTATGTGTTTTTGGTAATACTCAACCTTTCAGAATTCGAATAGTTAACCGCATAAATGACAACTTCGATTACTTCTACATAAAAAATGCAGATGCCTCTCGTGTGTATGGGTTAGAGTTGGAGCATTTGCTTTCTCCTAACCGCATTAGTTATGTTGTAAATAAAGAAACGCTTATTGAAGAACACATTGTGGGTATCCCGGGCGATCAGTTCATGAAGTATCATTTGAATGATAAAAATTTAAATGAGATACGTATCGCCAAAGAGTTTGTGAAGTTTAATGAACGTTGTTTTGTTCGCCTTTTGGGCGATATGCATTCAAGCAATTTTGTGATTGATATTACGCCAGATTTTGAAGAAGTAGATTACCGAATTAGAGCTATTGATTTCGATCAGCAATCCTATGAAGGAAGAAAGGCCATTTACCTGCCACAGTATTTTAAACAAAACAACCCGCTTATTGCCATTGGACTTAAATGTATGACCCCTGAAACGGTGAAACAGTATCAAAAAGAAGAGCGATCGTTAATAGCACACAGATATAAGGCAAGTAAGGAAAAAACCATAGAGCTTTTGCAAGCTATGTCATCCGACAACTTATCAACCCCTAAAAATGTAAAATCCTTAGCCAAGGATTTAGCCAAACACTATAAGAACGATTCTTTTCTGGAATGTAAAACCATGGGTGAGTTGGTTCAAAGAAGCCTGGAAACAGTATTAAACCAAAAGCCTACGTATCAGTTTCCATAGAAAGGAATAATTCTTCTATTTTTGAGACTATGATAATTGTTAAACCTAAGATAGGCACACTGTTTTCATTGGGTGTTTTTGTTGCTGTCAGTTTATCTGTTAGTGGATATTCTGTTGGGTATGTTTTTGGTGCTGAGAAACCTGAATGGTATCATTACGCTCTATTCCTCATTTTTGGTCCAATAGGCATTGGGCTTTTATTCCGCATGATTTTTAAATACAAAGTGGTGCGATTTGGTAAAGGAAGTGTGATAATCAATTTCCCTACTCGTTTTAATGAAAAGACCTACGACTTAAAAGAAGTGAAAATGTGGCATGAAACCACTATTAAAACTGCAGGAGGCAAATATAAAGAACTCGAAATCCTATTCGAAGATAATAAGCGATTGAACCTCTCGATGCAGGAGCATTCTGACTACCCAAAAGTGGTTACCTACCTAAAGAAGAAAATCGCTAAACGAGAGAAGAAATGATCAAAAATATACTACTAGTAGGTTTAGGTGGTTTTCTTGGTAGCTCCTTGAGGTACATAACTTATTTGCTTATTGACAAGCGTTTTGAACTGACATTTCCTCTTTCAACATTCACAGTGAATATTATTGGCAGCTTTTTATTAGGCATTATCATGAGCTTAGCTACCAAAGATACGCTCAGTGAACCTATGAGATTGCTACTAGCTGTGGGAATCTGCGGAAGCTTTACAACCTTCTCTACTTTCGCTTTAGAAAACCTTAACCTTTTATCAGGTAAAGAAATGTTTACCTCATTTCTTTATATCACTGCCAGTGTAGTTCTCAGTATTGGGGCTGCGTTTGCCGGACAATTGATTGTGAAGTAATCAAGAATTTAGGAACGAATTATATTAAGTTGTAATCCTGCATTCCCGGTAATAATAGTTTGTTTCGGACTGTAGATAAATCTTGACCCCAAAATTATAGATAGAAATTTCCTTGGTCGAAACTCCAGGTATGACATGAAACCAAAGCTAGTTGTATGGTACGTTTTATATGAATAAATATAGTTATCCCCTATAAAAGGACCGCCTACAAATACCCATTCCTCAGGTAATCTTACCTGGCTATAACCTGCAAGTCCTTTGATATTGAGAAACAAATTATCATTTATTTTATTCACTTTAGTAAGTGTTAGATGTATTCCTACAACTCTATCAATTGGCTGATTCAGATTAAAAAAGAGATTATTAAGAATGCCTTCTTCAAAATCATTAGGAATGCTTTGTGCCTTTCTTAAATAAAAGGAATAATTAGCACCCACGATTAAATTAGAATTGATGCTTTTTGATACTTCTAGGTCGATTCCAAAATGAGAGCCTGCTCCAATAGTTTCAGTAAAGTAAATGGAATCGAATTTAATAAATTGAGAAAAGCAGGTGCTGAAAGAAAATATTAACAGAAACACACTCAGGCTAATTTTTTCTTTCATTTTACAAAAAGTTAACGATGCTCCCAATCATATTTATCCAACTCCTCTAGACAAACTTTTAACAGCTTAATGCCTCCATCAATATCCTCTTTATGCGCCATTTCAATTACCTGATGCAAATGCCTTGTTGGAATAGATACTGCTCCGGAAATAGCTCCATCCTTACCCATTCTTTGAATTCCAGCTGTGTCCGTTCCGCCAGCTGTAAGTAATTCAGGTTGCCATTTGATTTTCTTCTTGTCGGCTGTTTTTTTCATATAATCTACCATACGGTAATCACAGATAGTACTTGCATCCATAATTTTTATAGCAGCTCCTTCGCCTAAAGATGTCACTTTTTCATGTGCTGCCGCCCCGGGTAAATCAAAGGCAATTGTTGTATCCAGGCCAAAGCCAAATGTTGGGTTTATACTATGTGCCGCCACATTGGCACCTCTAATTCCTACTTCCTCCTGTACAGTAAACACCCCGTATACATCATAAGGCATACTTTTCAATTTTCTTAACGTTTCAATTAGAATAAAAACTGAAACCCTATTGTCAATAGATTTGCAATTCACACAATCACCCATCTCAATCAGTTCCCGCTCTCTGGTAATTGGGTCACCCACATTAACAATCTTCTCAACCTCTTCTTTTTTCATACCTAAATCAATATAATAGTCCTTGATTTTAGGCATTCTGTTACGCTCTTCTGGGCTCATTACATGAATGGGCTTAGTGCCCATAACACCAATCACATCTTTTTTACCGTGAATTACCACACGCTGCGCAGTGAGTGTTTTGGGATCAAAGCCCCCCAACGTAGTAAATCGTACAAATCCTTTATCATCTACATGTGTAACTATAAAACCGATTTCGTCCATATGAGCCCCTACCATTGCACATTTATCAGAAGACCTGCCCTTTTTAAGTGCAATCACGTTTCCCATATTATCGACCCTCACCGTGTCAACCAATGGTGTAACTTCATCAATGATAATTCTACGGATTTTGCTCTCATAACCCGGAACTCCAGGTGCCTCACATATTTTCTTAAGCAGTTTTACGTTAATAGCCATATAGATTCGATTAATGAATGTCGAAGATAAGTATAATGAGTAAAATTATTCGATTTTTGTGCCACAACTAAAAAAGAGGCAGCAAATCAATTCTATGGCTAAAAAAGGAAAAGAAAAGAAGCGTTCACTTCTCTCCTACTTATTACGATTTATTGGTGTTGTTGTCTTCTCAGGGTTAAGCCTCTCCATCATTTTTGTCTTGCTAATTAAGGCAGGCTATTTCGGTGCATTGCCATCTGAATCTTCACTAGAAAATATTAAAAACAACATTGCCACAGAGGTGTATAGCTCAGATGGTGTACTGCTTGGCCGTTTTTTCGTGCAGGAACGAAATCCTACTTCTTACGAAAATATTTCACCACATGTAATTAATGCCTTGGTGGCAACGGAAGATGCCCGTTTTTACGATCATAAAGGCGTTGATCCTAGAAGTCTTTTGCGAGTAGTAATAAAAACAGTAATACTTCAAGACAGAAGTGGTGGTGGAGGTAGCACGATTAGTCAGCAGTTGGCAAAAAACATGTTTCCGCGAGATATCAATACCAAATTTGATATAGCCGTTACTAAAATTAAAGAAGCTCTAATAGCCTTTCAGTTAGAGAGCCTTTATAGCAAAGAAGAAATTCTAGAGCTTTATTTAAATACTGTTCCTTTTGGCGAAAATATTTATGGGATTGAGCTCGCATCGCAGCGATTTTTCAGTAGGCCTGCTAAAGAATTAAAGATACAGGAAGCGGCCGTTTTAGTTGGCATGCTCAAGGCCAACCACACATACAATCCGAGACTATTTCCGGAAAAATCCCAGCATCGCAGAAATGTGGTATTGAACCAAATGGTAAAATATGATTATTTATCAGAAGGAATATATGACTCATTAAAAACTCTACCTGTAAAAATCAACTATCAGCGACTTTCACCGCAAAGCGGCCCGGCCACTTATTTCAGAGCTTTCATACGTCCAGAATTAGAAAAATGGGCCGAAGAAAATGAAAAGACAGACGGCAACAACTACAATATTTTTACTGATGGCTTAAGAATATATACAACCATCGACTCCAGAATTCAGGAAGCTGCCGAAGCTTCGATGGCGCGCAATATGGCCTACTTACAAGAACAGTTTGATGTTCATTGGAAAACATCAAAACCATGGGATACGGAGCGAAGCATTTTGAATGACGCCATTAAAAGATCCTCAGCTTATAAGAAATTGAAGAAAAAAGGGCTTAGCCATGATGCCATTATAACAGAATTGAAAAAGAAACATCCCGTAGATGTTTTTACTCATGAGGGAGTGGTAGAAAGAAACCTATCTTCGATCGATTCGCTGGAACATTATCTTATGATTTTACAATCGGGCCTGGTGGCCATGGATCCCAACAACGGCCATATCAAAGCTTGGGTTGGTGGTATTGACTTTAGCCAGTTTCAGTATGACCATGTACTAAAAGCCAAAAGGCAGGTAGGCTCCACATTTAAGCCATTTGTGTATGCTGCAGCTCTTGAAAAAGGCGTTGATCCTTGCGATCATATTTCTGCATCACGTACCATATATAAAAACCTGGAAGACTGGACACCAGACAATGCCGACAAAAGTGAAAATCTAATGAAATACTCATTTACCGGAGCCTTGGCCAAATCTGTGAATACAGTTACCATTAAGTTGGTAGAGAAAGTAGGTGTAGACGAAGTGATTGCAACAGCTAAGAGAATTGGAATAGATGAGAAACTTCCTTCGGTGCCTTCGGTGGCCTTAGGTACAGGCAGCATTCCGCTGCTTGAAATGACAAAAGCATATTGCACATTCGCGAATGGTGGCTCTAAAGTACAACCAGTATTTCTTGAGGAAATTAAAGACTACAATGGGGTAAGCTTATACAAAGTGGAGACACCAAGGCCACAGGTTGCTATTCAAAAACAGACTGCTCAACTAATGAATCATATGTTGAAAGCCGTGGTAGATGAAGGTACTGCTTCATCGGCCAGATGGAAGTATAACCTAACCAACGAGATTGCAGGAAAAACCGGGACTACTCAGTCCAATGCCGATGGCTGGTTTATTGGTTATAATCCAAAATTGGTAGTTGGTGTGTGGGTGGGTGCCGATGACCCAAGGATAAGATTTAGATCTACTGCTCTTGGAAGTGGTGGCCATATGGCCTTACCCATCTTTGTTGGCATGTTTAAGGACATGAATGGTGATGCCAGCTTGAACAGCATTACCAGTGCAAAGTTTCCTGCGCTTTCTGATGAGCTTCAATCGGTGGTAGCATGTGATGATGAAAAAGAAGATAAAAATTTTCTACAAAAGGTGTTGGGTATTGAAAAAAAGGACAAAGCCAAATCCAAGGAATTTGGGGAAGAAAAGAAAGGGTTTTTCAAGAAGTTGAAAGATGTGTTTAAGAAGAAGGATGAGTAGTTCTTACCTTATGTAGTAATTTTTAAATTCCTTTTCAATATCTATGAGCAGCTCATTTTTACTCACAATTTGATCTTGATAAATCTCTACCTTTATGGCACCTCTTTCCTCTTGCCCAAGAGCCATTTTAACAATGGGTATTGGCACCCAGCTTGAGGATGAAGAAAACCTGCCATACTCATCAGTAACAACCCTTTTTATGTAACCCATATCTGGCAGGGCATTCATGGTAGCAGGCTTGATATAAATTTGAGAAAATGTATGGGAAGCTGCTGCGATTTTCGATTTTATAATTGAAAATTCAGCCGTTTGTATAGCAATAAACCCTCTGTTGATATTATAGTATGACGAAGTAAATGAACCTATCATTATCACGATTAATAAAGTAAGCTGTAGTTTATGGTGGTAATTTTTTAGTACTTTTCTTAACCCAAATACTATGTGAATAATTACTAGTAAGAAGAGTGTGTTCATTGTTCTGAATGCTACCCATTTTTCATCGCTGATTAGATTGGGTAGCATTGAAACTATTAGAAACCCTAATACAACGATCAGATTATTTATGACTTTTGAATAATATTTCTTATTTAAAGTGTTGAAATCGAAATGATAGAACAACATTAAGGCTATTACCAGAGTTGTTGCAAAACCTCGCCAAAATTTTGGGGCAAAAATTAAATTACTACGAGCAGCAATTTCGAAAAGGTCAGTAAAAAAATAAGTTATTGCTTCCAAAAATTTCAAACTAATTCCACTTCTACCCAATGAACTTAAATCAAAACCATACAAATAAGCTTTGTAAATAAAATAGTAAAGCGCATACGTAATTACGTGCACTAATAGTGGCATTATAAGCAGTTTACCATCTTTAGAAGCTACCCACTTTAAAAAAACCGGTATTATAAAAAAAGTATAGGCGGGTTGATACAAGTTGAGTGCAACAACACCAAGCAATATACTTCCTGTTACAGCAGCAACTCTTTTAAATTCAACTGCCAGGAATCCTGCTATTAATGCAAGTAGCAATGCCCATGTCACTTGAAAAGTAGCTGACCAGATAATGATTATATTGAATGAAGGGCAGCAGGCGAATAAAACTATTATAGACAAAGCATAGATGCTTTTGATATTGTAGAATTTTAATACCCTATACAAGGTAATGAGTAAAGCAAAGCCTCCAAAAAAAGAGACTAGCCGAACATATTTGAGCGATTCTACTGAAGCAAGTGTTACGAATATGGATTTAATCAGCACCCCATATAGCAATCTACCACCTTGTATAAAAACATTAATGAAATTTTCATTATGTGCGTTTAAAATAAACTCATAACTATCTGTATAGGCATAAGTAGCGATAATGTTCCAAAAGAGTAAGGCCAGAAGTGTTAAAGTGAAAACACTTACATAAAAAATTTCTTTGGTTATTGAATTCATGAGGGCTGACTAAAGAAACTAACTTGAATTCGAAGGTATTAAATTAATTAAACAAAAAAATTTCAGAATGAAGCTTCCATTGTATCAGATTCCGTTTTTTTAATCGCTATTACTTTAAATTTGTATTTAAATACGTCTTATTGTGTCGACTTCAAGTACTCTTTAGGAGTTAATCCCGTCACTTTCTTAAATATTCGAAAGAATGAACTAGAACTCTTAAAACCAAATTCTTCAGCCACAGCCACCAATGTATAATTTTTAAACTTCTCACTGTTAATATTTTCCTTTAGTGCTTTAACCCGATGTTCATTAATCAGATCAAAAAATGTTTTTGATAGTTGACTATTAATGGCCTGTGAAATATGGTGTGATGGAATGTTTAAAGCCTCTGAAACATCCTTTAATCTCAAGTCTGGGTTTTTAAACACCTGCTCTTGGCCAATATACTTATTCACCTCGTTCACTATCTCATTGAGTCTTGACTCATCTAAACCACTTGCAGTGTATTTAGCAATTGTTTCATCAGCAGCCAGATTGGTATCTGACCATGTATAATAGGTTGTAAGATGTATGAGTAATGAAAGTGCTAAATATAATATGGGCGTATATATTCCTACAGGCGGTATAATTTTCAGGTCGACAGAAATGTAATAGCCCAACCCTACTCCACAAAAAACTAAAAGTAACAGGATAATACGCTTAACAAAATCAATGGAAATAATGGAGGAATTGGAGGTGATGTTTTTCAACTTTTGTTCTGATGATTGCAACTGCCTGTAAGAGAAAAAAGCATAAACAAGTAAATGTATTTGATAGAAATAGTGATGTATGTCAACAGTATAATTCGCAGTATCCCAGAATTGTTGATACTGTGCTATTCGAACATCTGACTCTAATAAATAGAAAGGGAACAAATAAATATAAAACACCACAATTGGCAGTAAGTGTAATATATCTAGGGTTCTAAGTTTATAACCAAAATACTTCCTAGTAAATAAATAGTAAGCTGGCCCAATACAATACCAAATAGGTGGGAACACCCATATTAATTGTGGGTAATCAAGAAACCAGCCATTGCTTTCATATAAGTAAACCAGAATTAGTAATGAAACAGAAGCTAGTGCTATAGCCAGAAAAGGTTTTTTCAGCATGGAATAGATGTACCCCGCACTTATGAAGCCTTGTACAAAACTATAGGTAAGAAGTATCGTGATCAAATTTAAATCCACAAGCCAATCTTACCATTTTCTCCTATTTAATCAAATGGGATAAGTTGCATTGAACTAAAAATCACCCATTTGGGTAAGAACCATATCATTGTTAAAAAACTAAATTAACAATGAAAAATAACTATTTATTAGCCGCATTATTGTCCTTAACTGTGAGCTTTAAACTACAAGCTCAACATATGGATAACCATTGGATTATCGGTGAATGGCAAGGAGACTTTAAGGCATTGAAAACAGATGGAAGTGGTGTGTATGATTTATTTGAAAATCTAATATTGCGTGTAGAACCTACACTCGAAGGAAATGGTCATCATGCCAATTGGTTTAACTCAGATGGGATTACCTACACTGGAACTTCAGTCAGAACATATGTTAACGATAGTACATGGCTCAATCAATGGTTTAACGAACCCGATAAAACATGGAGTGACAAAATTCACTATAATGTAAGTGAGTATACACTTACCCATGAGTCAACTGGAGAAGATAAATTTGGAAAATTTGAGATGAAAAGAGTTCATTCTTATAATCCAGATACAAAGCTATACACTTACAAGCATCATCGTAAATATGAGGGGTATTCTTCCTGGTGGCTTATCGATGAAATTGAAATGAAGCGATTAAAATAATTTAAAGCCAGCAAATTGGATTATCGAGTTGATTGACTTTCTTTAGTCAATCAACTCATCTATTAAGGGTTTGAAGCAAGTTGTTAGAAACTTTTCGGTATGTGAAGAAACAACTGTATGGTTCAATTCAAAGTTGTGATTCGTTACTATCACTAAATCCTGAGAAGGCACGCATAAAAGGAGTTGCCCACCGTAACCCAAACCAAAATAAACGGGCAACTCCCTGTACTCACCCATCCACCACAAATTATTATATGCTAATGACGTAATTGGTCCCAAATCACCACCTAATCTTATTTCAGGATTCCAAGATTCTGCGACCCACTCTTCATCGATAACCTGCTTTCCTTTAAACCCTCCATCATTCATCACAGTCAGGCCTATCCTAGCTATGTCCAGTGCCCTTAATTGCAATCCGGCATCTGTTCTAATATTACCTAGCCCATCGCGCTCCCATACATACTGTTCAATTTCGAGCGGTTCAAACAATACCTTATCTGCATACAGCTGTGTGTCCATTTGCGCATTCTCACCTATGATTTTAGCTAAAAGAGAGACTCCTCCTGAGTTATAATTCCAATAGGTATTTGGTGGATATAGCGTAGAATGGTCAAAGAAAAAGCCCCAAGTGTATGATATCTGTGTATACCACTTTATGGCAATGTCTGACTCGTTCCACTCAAATCCGCTTGTCATATCTAACAAATGCTTTATTCGAATTTGATCTGCATAAGGGTGTAGAGAGGCATCCCAATAAGTATCAAAATAGGGTTTGATGTATTCTTCTTCCGACATCTCAGTAGTATTGATTAGCTGCCCAACCAAAAGAGAAGAGACACTTTTGGTTATTGATCTAATATGTAACAGTGAATTTCTATTCTTACCATTAAAGTAATTTTCAGTGAATAGCTTTCCCTTTTTTAGTACCACAAAACTGTAGATATTAGGCAGGCTGGAAGCATCCTTAACCAACCTATCTAGGAATTGTTGATTTAAACCAGCCTCTTCTGGAGTAATAATGTCGAAGCCGGAAGGTTGAACATCGGAACCTGAATTACTACAGGAGAATAAAATTATAAGCGAAAAAAGGAATCGTATTTTCATAATTGTTTTTAGAGTAAAACTGTCATGTAAACACCTCAATGAAGCTAAGTATTCAAAATATGAACTACTATTTGATTAAATGAGAGTTGAAAGTGCGCACGAGAGGAGTCGAACCTCCACGACCTAAACGGTCACCAGCCCCTCAAGCTGGCGTGTCTACCAATTCCACCACGTGCGCATTTGGGGAGGGCAAATGTAAAGAGGTTTTTGGTTATATGGTAAAGTTTGGGTTTGAAATAAGTGTTTTATCTAATTTAAGAAAGAGTGAAGCTATTTATACATACAATTACATTGATAGCTTACAATTGGTAAAAACAATAAATCAGGTTACACTTATAGGTGTTCATGATGTAATTATAGATAGTAGTGCCTCTCGCTGTTCTTTGACCATACGGAAAAGTATTCAGCCTAATTTCGGTCTTTGAGGACACAGAAAGGGGCAAGCCCAACCATTATGACACATAAAAAGGAATATTAGCATGGGCTACCCCAGCATTAGGATCTTCTATTTGAACAAATAAGCGATATGCCCCAGACTTTTCCGGTGCATAAAACTGGGCTTCCTCCCTTAAGTCTTTTTGCCATTTTACGAATACTAATTCTGGTATTTCCTCCTTATCTCCACCCTCTTTTGTAGATTTACTCTCTTCCCTTACCTCCCAATAGAATGTTAGCTTTGTTTGGGTCATAGCTTTTATTTGAACCTTAGCTGAGCAGAATTGATTGGCTTCGAGCGTTACACTTTCATTTGCTGACTGATTATTTAATTCGAAAGCTGCAACTTTTGGACATCTGTTTTGTGGCCATTCCTTATTCCATAAGTAATGCATGACATCAACGCATTCAGTTTTTCTATCATCTGGAGTAAACATTCCAAACCAAGTTGAAGTACGCTCCTGCTTCTGTCCCCAGAGAAACACGAACGATCCCAGACACTGATTTTCTTGTAATGCAATACTTTGCAAGTATCGATTAAGATAATGTGCTGCCTTCTGAGTACTCGTTTCTTCGATAGGTGCTCCCCAAGTTGTTTTCTTCACTTCCCAATAACCTGTGGCTCCCCATTCAGTGAATGCAAAAGGCCCATCCCAGCCCGAGTGATCAATTAATTTTGGTAATGCATCAATTTCAGCATACATCTGAAAACTCAAAAAATCCAAGTCAGAAGCCCTTGATTTAATAACAGCTATTAAATTTGGGCTTATACCTGCCAAAGATGTTGTTGTAAGATGATGCGCATCCACCTCATGGATCATTTTGGAAATCTCATTAACAGCATTCCAAACGTTGATGTCATTTGAGCTTAAATTTAATTCATTGCCAATTCCCCAAATAATTAAAGCCGGATGATCTTTTAATTCGAGTACTTCGTCACGTATTCGGTAAAGCTGTTCCTGTACGGCAAGGGAATCATTATAGTCAAAACCATGCCGCTCTCTGGCCACTTCAATACCCATCATTACTTTTAACCCATACTGATGTGCTTCATCTAAAATTTCCTTGCCAGATTTTTGACCATTATTCGTGCGCCATGTCCTGAAGGAATTAGCACCATGATCAGCAAGTTGTTTGATACTGCCGAATTCAAGTCCTGCACCCTTTAAATAAAAAGGTTTACCATTAACAAACAATTTATAATGGCCATTGATTAATTTTATTTCAGAGGTAGAAATACTCATCATGGAAATCACTTAATTTTCTAACTGTTAACACGAACTGCTCAACTACCTTCTACAAATCGTAGAATAGTTTCTTCAACCTGTTCTCGATGGCTCCACCACTCCCGGCTAAAGAAGCCTCTAAAACGCCACTTCTTTTTACTTAAAGTGAAAGGTGTATATACATGAACATCTTTGATTGAAGGGCTCTGATAATACAAATCGTCATCGGTTAGTAGTAGTGCCCGATATAGATTTCCTTGTTTTACGGTAATGTCAGTAAATGGTAGTTCTTCTGTAAGTGTAAAGCTCTCAGAATGTTCATTGACCCAGCTCATTAGTTGCGTTTTTAAATACCAGTTAGCAGCATGTGGTTTTACAGCCGGCAAAGTAGGTTTAAAGTTGCCTTCTGACACCATAAAGGCATATTCCAGGTATTTTTTCAAAAGTTTTGGGCCTTCATTTTTTGTATCCTCTACTTTAAGTTGCTGCGGCATTAGACTGCTTACAATTATTACCTTTTCCCGAGCTCGAGTAACTGCTACATTCAACCTGTTCTCACCACCAGCAGCATTCAGGCTACCAAACTGCATTACAATCTTACCCTTTGGGTCCGGCCCATAGGCTGTTGAAAAAATGATAATATCCTTTTCATCGCCCTGTACATTTTCAATATTCTTCACAAACCAGCCCTCCGGCCATAATACACCCTGTTCAATGAATTTTTCATCAATTCTATCGAGAATATGCTGTTGCTGTTTGGCATTAAAGGTTACTACACCTACGCTGCTATTATTGGAACTCCCGTTAATACTTAAAAGTAGATCTACAACCTTGTCGGCTTCAATTGCATTGATATTATTTTCCCAAACCCCATCAACTTTAAGGTATTCGATGCCAGGCTCTGGGGTATTCACCACATCAAAGTCTGGTAGCAGCTTCAGTTTTCCCTGGTAGAAATGTTGATTCGAAAAATCAATTAAGTCTAATGATCTGCTGCGGTAATGGCCATTTAGTTGTATGTTCATTAAATACCTATCTGCAAGCTCTAACAAAGAATCAACCTCCAATTCCGGCACTTCAGATTCATCATCGAAACGCACCTGATATAAGTCATTCGGACGAAGCTGTTTGGAGTCACCAGCAATAAGCACCTTGCGTCCTCGGTACATGGCAGGAATGCCTTTTTCAGCAAAACACTGAGAGGCTTCATCAAAAATAACAAGGTCAAACATCTCGCGCATGGGAAAAATAGCTGATACAGATTCCGGTGATGCCAACCAACAAGGTACGAGATCAAACAGCTCATCGCTATGTTCAGCAATTAGCTTTCGTAGCGGCCAGACCCTTCTTTTCTTCGTTACCTGATGGTACAAATCACGATATGTAACCATGTTATTCAGGCGGTTATGTTCTGCATTCACGTATGTTTTTTCCCTTGCCCTCAGCAACAGCATATCATTGGTTACAGAAAGCTTTTCTTTAACCGTGTTTTGCAGTTCGGCTTCCAGCTTATGAAACTTACGTGATGAGACAGACCTTAAAATAGGATACTTAGTTTCAATATGGTCGATCCACGCAAGACGAATACTATTCTGGAATACCTTTTCCAATTCTTTAGTGGCCGAAACTTTGGCATCTTGTATAAGCTTATCTAAGGCTTTCATTTGGCCAGGTTCCATTTCATCGCGTACTCTGTCAAAATCACACAGAGCTTCAAAATCAGCTTTTAAAGAATCTTTCATAAGAGTAGCCATGTGTGTATTGTTTTCAATACTTAATATTTGGCTCTCAGTAAGGTATAGCAACCACTTTTCTTTGCGTTGTGGTGTTTCTTTTATGATTTCAAATAACTGCTCAATTTTCTCTTTTAACTCCCCATAAGTGATTTTTTGAACATTGAAGTATTGTTTGAAGTTTCTGAGTGAATTGAAGATTAGCTTGGCCTTAATGGTAAGCTTAAACAAATGAAACCAGGTTTGGAACTGTACCTTTTCGTAGTTGGTGGGGATTCCCATTATCCAACCACGTTCCTTCATTTTGGTAATATTATGCTCCAGGTTCAGACGATTATCAATGCGCTCCACCAGCCTTTTAAAACCTTCTTTATTTCGCTTTAGTCCATTTTCTACCAGTACCCTTTTTATCCAATATTTGTCTTTAGAAAATAGCCTCCACTTAATCAGTCTAAATAGATTTTTTCGGGCATCCATGTTTCGTTGGAGTGTTTCCTGAAATTTACCCAGCTGATCAGATGGTATGGAAACTTCGGGGCCCTCACCTTTGTAGCACTCCATCACTACTCGTTCGATATTTGATATCCACAAGGCAGAGGTTTCTGAATCACTATAATTATTCAAATGCTGAAAATACTCATACGCATTTTCATCTTTGAGGGTACCAAGCATTTGAACAATATAATCGCGTTTACTGAGAATAAATTCAAAATCTTCCAGTGTAAGCTTTGTGCCTACAATATCCAGTGCCCGTGCTGCAATTTCATCCTGATAGGCAGGGATCTCATCAAGTATCTCATTTAAGCGCTGTCGCTCAGCGATGCCATAATCTTTAAACGATCGCCTGTCTAACCACTCATAGTCTGACCGCCCAAACTTGTCAATATATTCAGTGTAATCCCTCAGCTTGATCAAAAAATCATCCAGTTCATCCAGCCTGAATTGCGAATACTCCTGCTTAAAATTTACTGTTTGTGCATTCTGGTCAGAAGTGAGGTAAAGTTCTTTCACTGCCACCCCGCATTCCGATTCATCGAAAAGGGCGAATTTAAATTCCTCTAATTCTTCAGAAATTTGATCAATCCTCCTACTTACCTGTAAAAACTTTCTTTCTAATTGAATCGCATCAAGGCCATTATTGAGCATTCTATACTCATCAATGCGATCTACCTGCCGTGCGATATTTTCGAAAATCGCCTTTCTATCATTTTTAAAATCGTGTACTAATCCAAGAAAAGAAGTTAATTCTTTTTCTTTCATTCGGTTATAAACTACATCCAATGCAGCTCTTTTTTGACTCACAACCAGCACTTTTTTACCTGTGGCGATGTGATCGGAAATTAGATTACAAATAAGTTGCGATTTTCCTGTTCCAGGCGGACCCTGCACTACAATAGACTGGCCTTTTTTAATGGCTTTTAATGCGTTTTCCTGATGGGCATCCATCTTAAACGGAGTAAACGTTTTCTCCTCCTCTACACTCTCTAAAAAGCCGCCAATATTCTCCTTCTTTTCTGGTTGCACCGAAATAAAAAACTGCTCAATATCTTTAATGGTATCACTGGAAAGGAGCTTGTTATAATCAGGAACCAAATAAGAGCCAGATTGAGGAAAAATACCTAGAACCGCCTCCGGAAATAGTTTAAGCTCTCCTGTACCAAACTTTTCCTCATAGTCTGATTTAGTGTATTCTTCAAATTTTTGAAGAGTGTCCTGAAAATTGTCCTGGTTAAAATTTAATTCAATGTCACTTTCTTTAAAAAGCTGGTAGAGTGATGTTCTAAATACAGTGCTATCAGTATCAAAATCTTCCAGGTTCCGATCTATAAAATCATCTACGACAGAAACATTATTATAATGTGCATACGCTAACAGGAACGACTTATTGAGTGAAGGACCTTCGTCTGGCCGTGGTTTCAACAACCATTTTGAAGATTGCAATTCCAGGTCTACCGGAAAAAACAAGAGTGGGCATCTTACTGGCGTGCCATCGGAAAGTTTACCCTTTACAAATGGCCAGCCAACATATAAATCTTTTGAGCCTCGTTCCTCATAAATAAACTTTTCTGTCCGGGAAATTCTTTTAAGCCTGCTGCTTGATACGTTGGTCTCTTCGTCCCTACTGTCAAACTGTTGACATAGTGGAAGGCGATGGCCACCAATTAGTGACTCAATTATCTGAAATGCGCCCTCCTTTAAATGGAAATTAAAATCATATAAATCAATAAACTGGTCTTTATTAAGACGAAGCAAAAATAACGACCGATTATTCAGCGTAAGGTTAGTAAGCCTTTTTAAATACGATTTTAAAATCTCGTGCATAGCAGAAGCTCAAATAACAAAAAATTATCAAAATAACTTGGCATTAAATGCAAATTCCTTTTCAGGCTAAAAGGCAATGTAAGGTAGAATTCTGTTTATTTTGGCAGAATCCAATAAATGAATTTTTCGGAGGTCTTCAGCCGACTCAAAATCACCATGCTGATATCGATAATTAATTATAGCATTAACCTCTTTCCATGAAAAATAAGGGTGTCTCTTCAATGTATTTTCATCTAACTGGTTAATGTTTAATTTATTCGGACTGAATGTGTTACCAATATAAGATAATGAATCCAGTGCTAGAATAACGGAATCTTGCAAGCCATAAACTTCTTTTAATTGACTTTTAGAAGTAAAGCCCCCCAGCAAATCCCTGTATTTAATTATCCTGTTGGCCAAAACAGGGCCTATGCCATAAACTTTTTTTAAACCAATTGTATCCACCTGGTTTAAATCAAATGTGATTATGGCTGGTTTCGTGTATTTTGGAGGCACACTTTCTGTCGGCTCAAATCGTTTTTTAGAACTTCTGTCAGACAAATACCTGGGCTTTTTTGTATTATTTGTTTCGTACTGCATAAATCGCCCAAACCGTGTAGAATCCTTTTCCTGTATTCGTTTCTCCATTTCGGCCATAAGCTTATTCATTTCTGTGTAATCCAGCTGAATTGGTTCACCCAACATCATATATTGATAAAAGTAAGGGGAAGCAATCAATATAAACATTACGGGCAGAAGCAACATAATGCCATTTGCCTCTGTTTTAGAAATACCTAATGCAGACCTAAGCCTATAATTTAGCTTTTTCACGGCTGCAATTTTAATTAAAATCTATTAATTGTTGATATAATTATATAAAGTATTCTTAATGATGAAAATCAGTATTATTCCTGATAGGCAGCTATCGCTGAAACAGCTGATTTCATGAAACTTTGAAGTCTATTTATACAATACTTATTTGTACACATTCTAAATAATAAGATAGTTTTTATAGTATATGTGTACTACATAAATTTGCAGCACATGGAGAATGCCTTTAAAATCAGTGGGTTTTCATTTAAAAACACTCCTTTAGAAATAAGGGAGAAATTGGCTTTAAATGAGCCTGAAGCAAAACAGCTGATGCGGTTTTTGAATCAGACTGTTCAAGCTAATGATTTAATGGTTTTATCTACCTGTAATAGAACAGAAATCTATTACGACCATGAACTAGGTCTTAACAATGAAATTGCCACTTCCCTTTCATTAATTAAAGGCTTAGATAAAGAAGAAATCCTAAAACACCTGACTTGCACTTCTAATTCTGAAGAAGCTGTTAACCACTTATTTGAGGTGGCCATGGGTCTGGATGCTCAGGTGGTGGGTGATATTCAGATAAGCAATCAGGTTAAGAAGGCCTATCAGTGGAGTGCGGATGAAAATGTTGCGGGTCCATTCTTGCATCGTCTAATGCATACGATCTTTTACGCAAATAAGAGAGTTGTGCAAGAAAC
>NZ_JAVJUY010000238.1:0-5590 GCF_040220315.1 Fulvivirga sp. | reverse complement strand
TTTAACACAGGCAGAAGCTGATTTTGGTGGCGGAAGTCAGGATATTAAAGATGAACTTAAAGGAATGGATTTGAGCGCTGTTGTGGGAGCTGGATTGAACTTACCGGGTGGTCTTTCTGCTGGATTACGTTATGTTCTTGGTCTAAGTGATATTGCAGACAATGATGCACTACCAGAAACTAAAAACAGAACATTTCAAATATATGTCGGTTACAAATTATTTGGCAACTAACACCAGATTATAATACATAAAAAAAGGCCTCAATTTGAGGCCTTTTTTAGTTTACATGAATAATGTAATAATTCTTCTTGCCTTTTTGTGCTAGCAGGTACTTGCCTTGAAGTAAATTAAAATTAACACCATCGTTAGGGGAGATGATCTTAGTCTTATTAATGCTAACTCCTCCACCTTGTATCATTTTTCTGGCCTCGCCTTTCGATTTAAAAATAATGCCACCAGTGCTTTCAGAAAGAAGTGTGGTTACATCGCCACTTTTTTCCAAATCGGCTTTTGTAATATTGGCTTGAGGAACTCCTTTGAAAACAGATAGAAACGTTTTTTCGTCTAAGTTTACTAAATCTTCAGTAGTTGACTTTCCAAACAGAATTTGTGATGCCTTCACTGCAGATTCATAATCTCTTTCAGAGTGTACACGGATTGTTATATCCTTGGCTAATGCCTCTTGTAGCTTTCTCAAATGTGGAGCTTCGGCATGCTCTTTTTCTAGTACTTCTATTTCCTCTTTACTCAATAAAGTAAATATTCTGATGTAATTAGCTGCATCCACATCAGAAGCATTGAGCCAGTACTGGTAAAACTCATACGAAGAAGTTCGCTCAGGATCTAACCAAACATTTCCGCCTTCAGTTTTACCGAATTTAGTTCCATCTGCCTTTTTTATTAAAGGAGTAGTTACGGCAAATGCTTCGCCACTATCTTTTCTTCTAATAAGTTCAGTACCTGTAACAATATTACCCCACTGGTCAGAACCACCTAACTGTAGTTTGCAGTTCTTATTTTTATACAACCAGTAAAAGTCATAACCCTGAACTAATTGGTAAGAAAATTCTGTGAACGACATGCCGCTTTCACCTTCCAATCGCTTCTTAACGGAATCTTTAGACATCATGTAGTTAACAGTAATGTGTTTACCTATATCTCGAATGAAATCCAAAAAATTAAGATTCTTAAACCAATCATAGTTATTCACCATTTCTGCACCTGTTTCTGAATCATTGAAATCCAGGAATTTAGAAAGCTGTTTTTTTATTCCATTCAGATTGGTTTCTATTTCTGGTTGCGTTAATAAATTTCTTTCAGCAGATTTACCAGAAGGGTCGCCAACCATTCCTGTTGCACCGCCAACCAGAGCAATCGGTTTATGACCAGCCTTTTGAAAATGTACTAACGTCATTATTTGAACTAAACTTCCAATATGCAAAGAGTCTGCAGTAGGATCAAACCCAATATAACCAGCGGTGATTTCTTTAGAAAGCTGTTCTTCCGTCCCTGGCATGATATCGTGTATCATACCTCTCCATTTTAATTCCTCAATAAAATTGGCCATGATGTAAAATTAAGCTGCAAATATAGAAAACTCGAATAAACCAATGGCATTTGAAGTATATATCAGATATTCGCAATCAAAACAAACTGTCTTATAGATTATGCAACAACCAGACTCTTTAAATCAAGTAGCTCAATTTCATAAAACGTTTAATCACCCGATATTGGAATCTCCACAAATTCCTGATAAAAAGCGTTGCGACTTAAGAGTAGAGTTGATTTCCGAAGAGTTGAAGGAACTTGCAGAAGCAATTAAGGAGAAGGATCTTGTAGAAATTGCTGATGCACTTTGTGATATCCAATATGTGCTTTCAGGTGCGGTATTAGAATTTGGTCTTGGGGACAAATTTAAGGAGCTTTTTGATGAAGTTCAGAGATCCAACATGAGCAAAGCATGTGACACAGAAGCGGAAGCAAAAGCTACCGTTAATTACTATGCAGAAGAAAGGGATACGGAATGTTATTATGAACAGAAGGACGGCAAGTACCTCGTATTTCGTAAATCTGATAATAAAACCATCAAGTCAATAAATTATTCACCGGCTGACTTAAAGAGTATTTTAAGCTAGTATTTCTGAGCTACAACAACTTGAGAATTTATTGCAGTTTGCGTTATTTCAGGGGCAGCCATGCATAACGTTGAGCCAAGAAGAAATTTTCCAACTTCGTTTCCTATAGTTATTTTATTGCCAACATTAATAGAATTGGTTAATACTATTGTACCAACTGCTGGTCCACCAACTATAGATAAATACCATGGCCTTCCTTGTTGGTCTTCAATAGTAACGTTTACACGTTCATTTCTCATAGCCGGGAGCGAAGGGTCTTGTTTATAGATCCAAGGCCTTAGTACAATCAATTCCCCGGGTATGTGCTCAATTGATGTAATTCGACCCGAAACAGGTGCATGAATTCTGTGGTAGTTGTTGTTATGTAAGAATACATTAGTAAAATAATACTCAGAAGGAATACTTTGACCTTGCTTACCGAAAATAGCATGTATGCTTCTTAAATCACCTTTTACGTTTATTTCAGGTAAATCACAAACTTTACCTTTATCGCAAAGTAGGCCTTCACATGGCCAAACATAATCGTAATTTATGGGCGGTGGTGATTTATACATGCGTGTAAAGAAATCCTGAAAGCTTGAATAATACTCATTTCCAGATTCTGAAATAAACTGGCTTAAATATGCATTATCGAGACGGTTGAATTTACAGTAAGGCCTAATAATATACTTTGTGAAACGCTTGTTATATACTTCTGCATATAATCGCGAAACATCTCTCTGAAATTTCCCTGGCAAAGAGCCCCAAATTGAAACTGAAAGAAACCGATAAACTGATGTCATGTTTTAATGCCTTGTTCGATTCTTTTTAACGCACACAAATACATTTTGATTACGATCAATCACGTTTTTAGATTAAAGCCTGCTTAATTTAGACTAACGAATAATTTAAATAGGTTAACAACGTAATAGCCTGATTAAAAAAAGGAGTTCTTTCACTGTAGTAGTTGTGGTCTTTTGATGTGGCTTTAAGAGAATTATTCACTAAATCCTTTACCTATATTTGTCTTGTTGAATGGATAAAATGATAAAAGTTAAAATTAAAGTATACATAATTAACTATCTACTAGCCAGTTATATATCAAGATATTTTTAAAATCATATGTTATTAATTGATCAACTGCTATTTTAGATAGTTAGTAAGATTCACTTCAAATGGGGTATTGCCTGCTATTATAATTCTTTATATTAGAGCATATTATATCAAATTTTAAAATATGGAAACTACTGCCCCAAATGAATTCTTAGGACTTTGGATTAATATTATGACCATCGGCTCAATAGCATCTTTTGCTCTTGCTGTTATTATCTACCTTGTTCATCAGATTAAAGTATCGAGTATTAAAGACTACAAGGCCAAGTATGATTATTTGAGTACGAAGGAGATTAACTATTACAAGGCATCTATTATAAGTATAGCTGTAGGTATTGGAATGATTATTAATACATACGGTAAGGATGTAAGAACATTTGACCTTGTTTGGTTCTTTGTTTTGATTTTCATTTCTATTGCAGGGGCTACACTAATTGGGTATGTAGGGGCGCTTATTTTACAATATTATTACCCCACTCGTTTACACAGTAAATTAAAGAAGTGGCGCTATATGCCAAGAATAAACCCAAAAACTGGCAACAAAATGAGGCTACTTAGTGAAGATGAGGAAGATGTACATTTGGATGAAGGGATGCAGGCAGAAGAAGAAGTATTTAGTGTAGATTATGATGTTTGGATTGATGAAGCAACTGGTGATACAAAAATTGAGAAATACCAGGGACATTTAGAAGCACTTCAGTGTAATAATTGTGGTTTCTACACCATGAGAGTTGTAAGAGAAGAAGTAATACAGCAACCTACGGCTGAACAGGAGGGTGAGTTGATAAAGCACTACAAATGTCAATTTTGTAGTTCAGTAAGAGCAACATCATTCCATATTGCGAAGGAGGAAGATTATTCACATTTTAAGCCAGATCAGGTTCAATTCAAGAAAAACGCATCGGTTGATTTAGTAAAAGTGGAGATTATGGCGCTTGGCCATAAAAAGTACTACGAATTTCAGAATGTAGAGCAAGCAGAGAAGTTTCTTTCTGAGTTTGATGTTGACTCAATGAAGTAACCGTCCATCAAAATGATTTGAATGAGACCCATTGCGGTCTCATTTTTGTTTAAATTTAGTTATTAGACCAAAACAAATTATTAATTTTTCGTTAAAGCTAGTATTACAAAAGAAGATAGAGGAGAACCGCATGAAAAAGTACTTATCAATTGTCAGTTTATGCCTAATTACATTAGTTGCATATACTCAAACTACTCAGGATGAAAACCTGAAGCCCAAAATATATTTTGGTGATGAAGCACGATTAGCAGTGCAGATTTTAGACACTTACCATTATCGGAAGATTAGCCTTAACGACTCATTGTCTGCTGTTATTTTAAATGATTACATCGAAACATTAGATAATAATAAATCTTATTTCCTAGAATCTGACATCGCAGAATTTCAGGAATACAGCACGCAATTAGATGATCTTACCAAAGAAGGTAATGTATTCCCAGCCTATACTATCTATGAACGCTTTAAACAGCGATTTGATGAACGAATGGCGTATGTATATGGCACATTATTAACGTATGAATTTGATTTTACAATTGATGAGTATTACGATACAGATCGATCCAATGATGAATATGCTAAAACAACAGAAGAGTTGAATGAGCTATGGAGAAAAGTGCTGAAAAGCCAGGTTCTTAGCTTGAAATTGAACGGTAAGGCAGATAGCTCCATTAATAAAACCATTACAACGAGATATGACCGTTTTAAAAAAGCAATCAGTCAGTACAACAGCGAAGATATTTTTGAGCTATATCTGAATACGATTGCTGAAGCCTACGATCCGCACTCTAACTACTTTTCACCTAAAACTTCTGATCGCTTTCAACAAAATATGAGCCTGTCGTTAGAAGGTATTGGAGCGAGATTACAAACAGATAATGACTTTACAAAAGTGGTTGAAATTTTGCCGGGAGGTCCTGCCATGAAAAGTGACCTTATTCACCCGGATGACCGCATAGTTGGTGTTGCCCAGGGAGAAGAAGGTGAAATGGTAGATGTTATTGGCTGGAGAATTGATGACGTTGTTGAGCTTATAAAAGGGCCCAAAGGTACAACCGTTAGATTGGAAATTATACCGGCAGAATCTGGTGTTTATGGCGCATCTAAGACAATTTCTTTAGTACGGGATAAGATCAAGTTAGAAGATATGCAGGCTAAGGCTGAAGTTGTACCAGTAACAAGAAATGGCAGGGAATATAGCTTTGGTGTAATTACACTCCCGAGTTTTTATATGGATTTTGAGGCCTATCAGAAAGGGGATGTTAATTATAACAGCACAACACGTGATGTTAAGCGCCTGATCGAAGAGTTAAAAGGAGAAAACATTGATGGTCTAATGATTGA
>NZ_JAVJUY010000237.1:0-7948 GCF_040220315.1 Fulvivirga sp. | reverse complement strand
CAGGCAAGAAACAACATGAAAGAAATGAAAGTGGGCGACTTGGCTCTTTATTATCATAGCGTAAATGATAAATGTGTTGTTGGTTTAGCTAAAATAGTAAAAGAATTTTATCAGGATCCTACTACTGAAGATGATCGGTGGGTGGTGGTAGACATTGCACCGGTAGAGAAGTTTAAAAAAGAAGTAACATTAGCAGATGTAAAGGCCGATTCCAGATTATCTGAAATGGTTTTGGTTAAAAACTCGCGTTTATCTGTTCAGCCAGTTAAAAAAGAAGAGTTTGACATAATTGTGGGTAAAGGTAACGAGTGAAAAATATTTTGATCATATTATTTTCATTACTGGCAACTGCAGTTTTCTCACAGGTATACCAGACCCATCGGTATGAACTCGAGAAAAAAAATAACGATGATTTTTTTACAGTACTTCCGGTAGGTGATCTGGGTGTTATCATCTACCGAGATACAGATAAGTATAAAAAAGGCAATGTACTACATATGGTATCGCTGGATACAACATTGACAGAACGTTGGAGTACTGAGCTATCCATAGATACCAAACTTGAGTTTAAAGGTTTTGATATCACGAGGTCGAAAATGTATCTCCTTTTTAGAGATGGGCAGTATGAAAAAAATGATTACCATCTTATGGCTATTTCCGTACTGGATGGCGAGGTTACCAGGTATGATATAAAAAACGAAATAGCTCTGGAATTAAGCCACATGGCAGTTTTGGAGGATGGTTTAATTCTAGCAGGTTATGTAAATCTGAGTCCTACATTGGTGTCATATAAATTTGGTGAGCAGAGTTTTGAGGTGGTTCAGGGGTTCTTTAAGGATAGAAGTAATGTGGTAGATCTTAGAGATAATGGCAACTCAACCTTTAACGTAATTACGCTTGAAAAGGACTATGTTGGTTCATTAGTTCGTTTGCGCACCTATAGCTACGATGGAGAATTATTATTTGAGCGGGAAGTTAAGATGGATGAGCGCTATCACATTCTTAGTGCTAAATCCAGCGGTTTTATTGATGGCAACATCATCGTGGCAGGTACGTATGGTATGAGCAAATCATACTATTCTTCCGGCCTTTATATAGCAGTTGTAAAACCAGCAGGCCAGGATAATATTGTCAAATTCCACAATTTCTTCGCATTAGAACATTTCTTTGATTATATGAAACCAAAGCGGGCAGCCAGGATTAAAGCGAAAATGAAACGTAAGTCTGAAAAAGGCAAAGATGTTCACTATTCATCGCGCCTGCTCTTGCATGAGGTTAGAAAAAGTAAAGACGGCTATTTACTAGCAGCTGAAATTTTTGACCCTGACTACATTACACATTCAAGACCTGGTATTGATAATGGTTTTGCTTCTCAGGAGGAAATTGAAAGAAGAAACAGGGCTGCACAACGGTATTCGAAACAACCAAGTAAAATACATAATGTAGATGATGCCTCCAGTTTTGAATACCTGGAATCAATTGTAGTTGGTTTAAATAAATCAGGCGATGTTATCTGGGATAATAGCTTAAAAATAAAAGAAGTTGAAACATACGCATTGGATCAGATTGTTCAGGTAGCCGAACACGACAGACAATTGAGCATGTTGTATCGGGCTGAAGAAACCATAAACTTTAAAACTGTTCAGCAGTCAGAAACTATAGAGGAAGGTGAAGAACCACTCAAGTTAAAAAATGAAGGTGAAAAAATTGTGCATACATATCGAGGGGCAGGCAGAAGTGAGTATTGGTATGATAATAATTTCATTGTTTGGGGCTATCATAAAATTGATAGTGAAGTGGAGACTTTAGATAGAAGAAATGTATTATACATCAATAAAGTGGTATTTAAGTAGATTGTTGTTAGGAGTAGTCCTCCTTTTTATAGTAACAGAATTAACAGCTCAGATCACTCAACCAGACAGGTTTGAAATACCTAGTAATTATGACAAGGTTGACGTTATACCAGCCGGTGAAAATGGACTATTCCTTATCAGCAACCATCGAGAACCTGGCGGATCTGAAATTGAGTGGAAGGTTATAAAACTTGATACAGCATTTTATGGTAATTGGGATAGGACTTACAATGTGCCAAAAAACCAGGTGTTATTGAGTAAGTATTTCGATAAGGGTAAATTGTATTTTTTGTTCTCAAAAGACGACCCCAAGGACAGAAACCTGGAACTTATATCATTTGATGTTAATGACGGTTCGGCAAATAGCTATGTAATTAGAAATTACATTCCATTTTCATTGTTTGATTTTAAAGTTTCAGATAATGCTGCAATCATAGGAGGTTATTTTAACTATCGCCCGCTTGTTATTCTCTATAATTTTGAAAACCAAATACCTGTCATTTTGCCTGGCCTGTTTATAGAAAATGCTGATTTTGCCCAAATAAAAGTGAACTCAAAAAATACGTTTGATATATTATTAACGGGTAAAACAATCGATAAAAAGGCAACAATTTTTATTTATACCTACAGCACGAGAGGAGAACTTCTGAGGCAAACTGCTCTTGATACCGACAAGAAAAAAGGCTTGCTTTTTGGTCGCTCTGAATCATTAAATCAAGGTGCGCAGATGGTAGCTGGCGTATACGGAAAAAGAAACTCTGAATACTCTAGAGGCGTATTTATGGCAAATGTAAATGCAGATGGAACGCATGAAATTAATTATTATAATTATGCCGAGCTGGGCAATTTTTTCAACTATATGCGCTCCGGACGTGAACGAAGGGTAAGAAATAGAATTGAGCGAAGAAAAATAAAAAACAAAAAAATAAAATTTACTTATCGGCTTTTGGTACACGATATCATTGAAAACGGGGATAATTATGTGTTGTTGGGTGAAGCCTTTTATCCCAAATACAAAAATATACAAGGAAATTATACCGGAATTTTCACGCCAATATATTCAATAAATCGTGGCATCTACAGTTCAAATAGAATCTTTGATGGTTTTAAATACACCCATGCTGTTTTGCTAGGGTTTGATAAAAAGGGTAATCTTCTCTGGGATAATAGCTTCGAAATTAATGATGTTATATCCTTTGAACTAGAACAGTTTGTGCATGCAAGTGTAGACAAAGATCGAATAGCACTATTATATGTGTTTAATGACAAGATACGATCGAAAATAATTAAAGAAGATAAAGTAATAGAAGACAAGGAGTTAACCCCAATTAAACTGAAGTATGACTCTGACAACTTGATTGAGCAAAGCACCAGCATTCAGGGCCTTAACAGTTGGTATGGCAATGTATTTATTACTTACGGTACCCAAGAAATAAAAAACCTTACTTCCGGAGCTGTTGACTTAAAAAGAAAGGTGTTTTTTATCAATAAAGTGATTTACAAATGAGATAATTATATATTTGCATTCAGTTTGGCAATGCAAAAGAAACTCATATTAGATTCCAACCTCTTAAGCATCACACTTGATCGGCTTTGCCAGCAACTCATTGAAATTCATGACGATTTTGAAGACTCTGTAATACTAGGCATGCAGCCACGCGGAGTATTTTTAGCGGAATTGATTCATCAGAAACTTGAGAAGGCCACAGGTAAGAATATTCATCTTGGACAATTGGATACCACCTTTTACCGAGACGATTTTCGAAGGAGGGAAACCCCGGTGGCAGCCAACTCAACGTATGTGCCATTTATTATTGAAGAAAAAAACGTGATTTTAATCGATGACGTCTTATATACAGGCAGATCAGTGCGCTCGGCTTTGGATGCAATGATTGCTTTTGGAAGGCCAAATAGGGTTGAGCTTCTAACTTTGGTAAATCGCAAATATTCCCGTGAGTTGCCTATTGAAGCTGACTATATTGGCATAGATGTAAATACTATGGATAGCCAGAAAGTACTGGTAGAGTTGGAGGCACAGGGCCACAAGAGTAATAAAATTTGGTTGATAAATAAGGAAGAAAAATAATGTCAAGACTGAGTCAAAAACACCTTCTGGGAATTAAGAACATAAACCGAGAGGATATTGAACTCATTTTTGAAACAGCAGCCAGCTTTAAAGAAGTAATTAACCGGCCAATAAAAAAGGTCCCTTCTTTAAGAGATATAACAATCGCCAATGTTTTCTTCGAGAACTCCACAAGAACTAAACTCTCATTTGAATTGGCAGAAAAAAGACTTTCTGCCGATGTTGTTAACTTTTCATCGTCCAACTCATCGGTTAAAAAAGGGGAGACCTTACTTGATACTGTTAACAATATATTAGCTATGAAGGTGGATATGGTAGTAATGCGGCATAGCAGCCCCGGTGCACCACATTTCTTAGCCAAACACATAGATGCCAATATTGTAAATGCCGGTGATGGTACGCACGAACACCCCACACAGGCTCTATTAGATACGTTCTCTATTTATCAGAAACACGGAAGCCTTGAAGGTCTAAAAGTGGCGATAATAGGGGACATCTTGCACTCAAGAGTAGCATTATCTAATATTTTTGCACTTAAAAAACTTGGCGCTGAAGTGATGGTTTGCGGACCAAACACTTTACTGCCAAAATATATTAATTCATTAAATCTTAAAGTTGAGTTGGACGTACGTAAGGCATTACAGTGGTGCGATGTGGCTAACATACTCAGAATACAGCTGGAAAGACAGCATATTAAGTACTTCCCGTCACTAAGGGAGTACTCGCTATATTACGGTATTAATAAAAAGCTGCTGGACAGCCTCGACAAGCAAATTACAATAATGCACCCTGGGCCAATTAATAGAGGGGTGGAATTAAATAGTGATGTAGCAGACTCCGATCATTCACTCATTTTAGAGCAGGTAGAAAATGGAGTTGCCATAAGAATGGCGGTATTGTATTTGCTTGCAGGAGTGCAGTAACAATTTACTATCTTATGCTAAAGGCTCTGGATGCATTTCTATTCGCCACCCATTGCGTGGTGATACTCTTTAATTTATTTGGATGGATTCACCCCAAAACCAGAAAACTACATTTGATTGTGGTAGGTCTCACCTTATTTTCATGGTTAGGGTTGGGTATTTGGAAAGGGTTTGGATATTGCATTCTAACTGATTGGGAGTGGGATATAAAACGTGAATTAGGAGAAAGAAACTTACCTGCTTCATTTATTCAGTATCTTTCCAATAATATTTTTGGGTTAGGATGGACTCGTTCAACCGTTGATACCCTTACACTTACTGTATTCTTACTGGCAATTATAGCTTCCATTAAAGCTAATTTTTTCAAAAAAGTCACTATCTAGTTTTCTCAGTATCAAATTTAAAAACAGAAAGTCAGTCATACTGTTATTATTAAAACAGTGTACCATGCATCTTACAAAGTCTGATTTAGAAAATACTGAAAGAATTAAAAGGCTGAACTTAGTTAATAGTGTTACTGGAGTTAAACCCGCCAATCTGATTGGAACAAAATCGAATTCTGGTAAAAGAAACTTAGCAATTTTTAGTTCGGTATTTCATTTAGGCAGTAATCCGGCTTTAAT
Organism: Fulvivirga sp.; assembly: GCF_040220315.1. GTDB lineage: Bacteria > Bacteroidota > Bacteroidia > Cytophagales > Cyclobacteriaceae > Fulvivirga. The sequence goes on along the minus strand of NZ_JAVJUY010000237.1, from coordinate 2,463 downwards.
TGGTATGATTTGCAGGCCTGCGGGGGATGTTCCAAGAAACACACTAGACAACATACAACAAAATGCCATTTACACAATTAATTCTGTTCCGAAAAAACTAATACGAAAGGCGCATTATACATCAGCAAAGTTTGATAACAGTGTTGATGAATTTGAATCTTGCCAAATAGAACCAGAGGTTATTTCAGGATTTGACGCACCATTTGTAAAAGATAGTCCACTAAAAATGGGGATGCATCTTCAAGAACTAATACCACTCAGCATCAATAACACGATTCTTATTATAGGATCCATTGAACATCTACTAATAGACGATAAAATACTTGATGACAATGGTTATATTGAACTTGATAAAGCTAACATAGTTGGTATTGGCGGTTTAAATAATTATTACAGTTTACATCATCAAGAGCAACATCCTTACGCACGCGCCTCAGAACTGCCAAATTTTTAATCAGGTAGGTTCATGCCATTTCCTGTTAATTGCCAGGTTCCAAGAGAAACAGGTATGTTTCCATAAGAATTCATAGTATCAAAAAAACGTTTAAGTTCGAATTGCTCGTTATTCATTTCCATCAACAGCGCGAATTCCATCATAGCATTTTCCATGAGATACTTACCAGTAATGTAGCTTGTCCCGTAGCCTGGTTGTCTCAGGTATAGGTGTTGTTCAAAAATTAAAAGCTCTTTTTCTGTTTTCATCCACCCTCGCGGAGTATACTCAGAGTGTATGCCACCAGCTTCTTCCATTGTCATCATATTAGCATGGGCATATAATGAGCCTAAGCCACGAGCCGCTCGTTGTGCAATAAGTATGTACACTATTTCTCTAACTCTCGGATTATCATCATATAAGCCGGCATCCATAAACATTTCTTCAACTGCTGTTGCCATGCCTTCGTTACGTGAATCAAAAATGTTATACAATAGTGGTGTGCTGCGAATATGGCTGGCATGCGGCTCTGTATCCATTCTGGCCAACTCAAACCAATGGTAGAAGTGAGAATAAAGCGGCCTTGGATCGTGATGGGCCGTTATCCAGAAAAAATTCCGTGTCTCCTCAGGTACGTAACTTCCTAAATGCGCATCTAATGCAGGTTTAAAATAATCCTTCACAGTAACTATTTCATCATTCTCTAAAAAGTTGAGCAGGCTTTGTGCCGATATTTTGGCTAATTGATCGTATTTTTCAGGGGAGTTAACAGGCTCGATAGCCGGTAATTTTCTGTTTCTATGCTCCTCTAATTTAAGAGCTGACCATGCCCTCGCTAATTCCCTTTTAAGCAGCATCACTTCATCATCCCAACTTAAAGGTACTAAATGCACATTTTGCTGATACCAGGAATAATTCTCTTTTCCAATGCCTGAAGGCCCGGTCTTCTCCTCAGATTTGCTTTCCAACCATTCTATAAAGTCTTCAGTTGAACTAATTGCTGTATTTATTACAGCAACCAGCTTCTTGTTTCTGCTTACACCATCAAACGTTAATAGGGTTTTTAAATCGGCACTTTGCATTCTTAAATCTCGTATTCCTGTTATCCAGAGGTCTCGGGCATTGCCTGTTAAATTCAGCTTTGCTTGCTCATTCAAAGGTGGTATAATTATTAAATCAGCAATTAATTGAGCTGATTGATCTTTGGTTAAAGGAAAGGTATATTTCCATAGCTCGGTGGTCATGTGGTGTGTCGGCCCTTCATGGGCGGGTACATCACTTCGATATGTCCAGACCGACTTATAAAAAGCCGGATCGCGTACCCATGGCTTTAGAATGTCATAATTAAATTGGTAGCCGTTCATTTCTGCCCAGACTATAAGCCAGTCAACTTTGCTCGCCACTGACCATCCTGTGGTGTCAATAGCAATTAACTGAGCTTGTAATTTTTCAAAGGCAGGCCATCTTTTGTTAAATGTTTCTAAAGTATAGTCTGGAGCGCCTTCTTTTAAAGGAGGCTTTTCAAAAGTGCGCCAGTTGTTAAACAATGCAACTAATTCTGAATAATTGTCTTGTGATTGTGCCGCAGCACCAATTGAAATGGAACAAGCAAGAAGTATAAAAAGCATTTTCATGGTATGAATATACGCATGAAAATGCTATAAATGAATGTTATTCCTCAAGAGCAGCCACTCCAGGCAACACCTTACCTTCCATATACTCGAGAAGGGCACCACCACCAGTAGATACATAGCTCACCTTATCGCCATAGCCCAAATTGTTTACAGCCGAGGCAGAATCGCCACCGCCAATCAAGGAGAAACCTCCATTCTCAGTGGCTTCTACAACCGCTTTGGCAATACTATTGGTGCCATTCGAAAATTTTTCCATTTCAAAAACGCCCATAGGGCCATTCCATAAAATGGTTTTCGATTTTTTAATTATGTTGGAGAAGACTTCACTCGCTTGCGGCCCAATGTCTAAGCCCATCCACCCGTCAGGAATGCTGGTATTAGCCACAATTTTAGTAT
>NZ_JAVJUY010000236.1:0-2288 GCF_040220315.1 Fulvivirga sp. | reverse complement strand
TTTTTCAATTCTTTTTCTTTCGAGTAAAGTTAACGTGCTATTGTCAATTAAGGTTCTTTTTTGGGAAATGATCTACTGTTGTGAGTGATATAAAAACTTTTAGCCAGCGAGTGAGGGTGCGTGTATGTGGTCTCCTGGAGGAAGATGATAGCATTTTACTTCTTAAACATAATCAGGTAGGAGAAAAAGGTTATTTATGGTCGCCTCCTGGTGGTGGCGTAGAATTTGGAGATAACAGTGAAGAAACGCTGATCAGGGAATTTGATGAAGAAACCGGATTAAAAATTAATATTGAGGAGTTTTTATTTGTTAATGAATATATTGATGACCGATTTCACGCCATAGAACTTTTCTACTCCGTGAAACGTATTGGGGGCGAGCTGACCCTTGGAAACGACCCTGAATTGGCCAAAAACCGGCAAATTCTGGAGGAAGTGAAGTTTATTACTTACAACGAAATAAAATCCATGGATCAAAAGACCCTTCACAACGCATTTTCATATTTTGATGAGCCCAGAGACATTTTTAAGATCAAAGGACACATCAATTTTATCAACATTTAAGAACGTGCGCTTCAGTAGTTAAATAAGAATAATTATTATTGCAAAAAACCTAAAGTATGAATAATACAAAAATCCTAACTATCGTATTCGGAGTCATAGCTGCCGGGCTTGCTTATTTCCTTTATTATTCCATCAATTCAAGCATTGAGGAAACAAAACGAATTGCAAGGCATGAGGCCAGAATCATTGAACAACTTAAGATGATTCGGGAGGCAGAATTGGCTTTTCAATCAGTAAATGGTCGATATACCAGCGATTGGGACAAACTTCTTGCTTTTGTTGACACTGGCAGGTTTTTTATCACTGAGAGATCAGAAACGATTGTTACCCTGGATTACGGTGCGGATAGTTTATATGTTGAAATTGACACTTTAGGTACTGTTCCAGTAAAAGATTCAATATTCAAAGCTTCTGTATATCCCAGGTTTGACCTGGCAACACTTCCCTATGTTCCTGGCATCAAACCTCCGGTAAAATTTGAGATCTGGGCAGACAAGATCGAAAAGTCAGGAGTAAAAGTTGACGTCATTGAGGTTTATAATCCTAAGCCGGTGAACCCTAAGAGAGACGAAAAGAGCGAATACAATACCAAAAAGCCGCTTCGATTCGGTTCCAGAACCAGTGTAACGACTGCGGGTAACTGGGAATAAATTTTGAGCAGTACGGCCACATTAGGATATGCCATAGCTAAAAAGGCAATAAGTGAGCGCTTTGATCCGGAGAAGCGCTCTATCTATACGCTTGCCATCCAAATAGGTATCACAGACATGCAATTGTGTGTGGTCAACCGCCAAACAGGAAGGTGTCTTTCCATTGAGGATTTTAGGTTTGAAAATGTAAGGACCATCAACAACCGGTTGGAGGTTGTCAAACAGATTTTTGAAAGACATCCTCATCTTGCACGGCAGGATTGGGGCACAGTAAAGCTTTCGGTCAAAACGCACAAATATGCGTTGGTGCCTGCATCAGTATTCCTTTCGGAGCATACTTCAGACTATCTTTCATTAAATGCTGAGGTAAACACCAGGATTGAAGAGACACACTACTACAGGCACATTTCGTGTAATGCCATTCATCTTTTTGCGGCTGACAAGAAGCTTGTGGAAACGGTTAGAGCTTATTTCCCTAAAAAACACATCGAGCTTGTAAGTCAGGCTTGTGCCCTGATAGAGGGAACACTCCAATATGACGATCATTCGGTGGAGAAATCCATGTTTTGTCTGGTAGACAAAGGCATTCTTCATGTATTGGTTTCTCAGAATCAGAAGTTGATCTTCTACAACCAGTTTGCGGTCCGGAAACCTGAGGATTACCTCAAATACATCATGTTGGTCATGCAGGAGACCAAGCTCAATCCCAAAAACAGCAATGTGGTGATGTGGGGAGGACTGAATGCCGATAGTGGAGTGATCAACACGCTTAAGAAGTACATCCGAAACATTTCTCTGGGTACCAAGCCCAAATTCCTTCGCTTCGAAGGCGAGCTGGACCGCTTGCCCGACCACAAATATTTTGATGCTTACAGCATCTTTCTGTGTGAGTGATTGAATTGAAGACCGTCCGATGTTCCGACTTTCTGATATTCTGACAATATAGTGGGCAGGAGGTAGTAAGTAGTAAGCTGTTAGCAGTAGGCAGTAGGCAGTAGGCAGTAAGCAGTTAGCAGTAAGCAGTTAGCAGTAGGCAGTAGGCAGTTAGCAGTAAGCAGTAAGCAGTTAGCAGTAG
>NZ_JAVJUY010000235.1:0-9962 GCF_040220315.1 Fulvivirga sp. | reverse complement strand
TTTAATGGACTCAATTTTTTCCATTTATTTTCAATATCGCTAATAGTTTGTGCTACCTCATTTGATGAGAGCTTGACATTGGCATACCTAAAGTGCTCTTTGTTATATCTGAAAATGAGTGGTTCAATTTTGCGTGAAAGGTTTTTGAAGTGAAAGTTTTTCATCACCCCTGAAATCACTAATTCGGTGCTGTCATTCATTTGAATAGGTTGACCAATAGCCATGGTCGCATTATCAATGCCGCGATTTTGAATAAACTGTTCATTCACAATAACAAACTGTTCATTGTTTGAAAATGAGGATTCAAATGGTTTTCCGGCAATCAACTCCAATTTTAGATTTTCGAAATAGTTATGGTCAATATACATTTGGGTTACATCTGTAGAATCGTCCTTATGGGGTAGCCAAATGGTCTCTCCAGAATTAACACCAAGGATAGATGATGACATAGATACCTGAGTGACGGCCGCCATTCCATCCAAATGAGTTCTTAATATTTCCGGATCAACACCTTGCAGATCTATATCTAGAATATTCTCCTGTGCAAAGCCCAGATCATAATTAACGGCTGTTCTGTATTGATCGATAAAAACTACTACACCCATTATAAATCCAAATGACAGGGCAAACTGAATAACAAGTAGTGTTTTCTGAAAATTGACTTTGCCGAAAAGTTGGGAGGTTGTAGTTTTTTTGAGTGCAGCAATTGGCTTGATGCCTGCAAAGTGAATTGCTGGGAAAATACCTGCAAGAACGCCAGTAAGAACAGCAAATAGTATAGAGTAAAGTAAGTTCAATGTAGTTATGCTAAAATCCATTGAAGTGATACCTGCAACCAGCATTGTTTGAAACTCTACTCTTATAAACATGAAAATTGCATAAGCACCCACTAATGAAACGAGTGAGATAATTACCGTTTCTAGAATAAATTGTAGGAAGATCTGTTTTTTAACTCCCCCTACGACCTTCCGCATACCAATCTCTTTGGCTCTTCCTAATGCACGCGCAGTAGAAATATTGGTGTAATTAAAGCATGCTGGCAGAAGTATGAGCAATGTAATACTTATACTAATCAGATAAATTTCAATTCCCCAGGATGTACCTAATTCATCGCCTGTATCGCTGCCCATGGCTATTTCTGATAAATGCTGTAGTTTGAATTTGGCATCATAGGCATTCATGGATTTATATTTCTGAAGAGATATTTCTTCAAGTGTGCTGTTTAATGCCGCGATGTTACTATTCTCAGGTAATAGGAGGTAAAGATAATTGTTATAAAACTCAGTCCAGGCTTTTGGGTTGGTGGCGGCAGTTTCATACCGAGCCCTATCGAGAAACACCTGATGTGGGAGCAATGCCTCAAACCACATGTGTGAGTTTTTAGGAACATCTTTAATAACACCACTAATGGTAAACTCGCCTAAATCACCCATATCTATGATATTACCTAACGGAGATTCTTCATTAAACATTTTCTTGGCGAAGGATTCGGTAATGAGAATAGTAGATGGATCCTTTAAATCATTTTCACCTGACAGCAGGTCAAAGGAAAATACCTCTAGAAAGTTGTTATCGACAAACAACCCATTTATAGGAAGCGTTTTGTTATTGTATTCTGCTTCGGCATTGAGCGTATTATTTATTCTAACTAGCTTTCCAAATCCAGAATAATCGTCACTTAATAGCTGGGCTAGTGGAACGGGTGTAGAAGCCCAGTCTTTGGTTCTAACCTTTTTATCAGTCTCAGTAATTATCCGATAAATGCGCGACCCGTTCTCGTGGAAGCTGTCATAAGTATCTACAAATGAGATCATGGTGATGAATAGAATTCCTATTGACATTCCTGCTGACAGGCCTAATATGTTAATTATGGTAAAAAGTCGTTGTTTGGCAAGGCTTCTAAGAGCTACTTTTATATAGTTTTTTAGCATGGGTAAATTATTTTGAGTTTTTGAAAATGTATGGGTAGCATGATCTTTTCTCCGCTTGACCAATGCGTATGAGAAAAGAAGGCTTAATGTATCTTTCCAGTATTGTATTTTGGCTTTAGATGGAGAAGATTCATCGAGGTTATGGATAAACTCTTCTTCCATATCACCGAGTATATCCTCTATAAATTCTGATGGGCAAAATTTAGATAGTAGCCACTGAGCGGATTTTGGAGGATGTATTTTTGAATTATTCATTTAGAGATATTGAGGTTTACTTGAGATGCACTCCAAAGAGAATCACGAAGTTCTTTCATGGCTGTGAGTCCTTCTTTTGCATCTGCAGTTAGCTCAAAGAATCTTTTTTTTCTTCCGCCTCGCTCTGCCGTGGCACCACCCAAATGAGATTTTAAATATCCTTTGTCTTCCAACCTTGAAATGGTAGAATGCAAGGCTCCAATGCTAATAGAACGATTAGCTCTTTTTTGAATTTCTTCTTTGATGGCTACACCGTAAGCATCTCCTCCAAGTGTAGCAATGGTAAGCAAAACCAGTTCTTCAAATTCACCTAAATATCCCTTCATGCTACAACTATACGGAAGTATTCAATATTAGTTTCTATTTTTAAGAACTAATAGTAAAATAAAATCAAAATCTTCGTTTATGAGCTTTTAAGCTACCAATTCGCCATTAACTAATCGGGGAACAACATTGAATTCATCCTCGGTCAGACAATACTCTATGTCTTTAATAACATTGAGTCTGTTCAACCTTCGGGCGTGCGAGGAGTTTTTAATCTGGCCCAGTAAATCGTCCTTCATTTGCAAATATCCAGACCGGGCCAATAATGGAGCGTCCGTTTCATAATCAAATTGGTCTATGATTCTATCCACAAGAGCCCCCGCAAAAAGTGAGTCCTCAAGATTAACTTTACCTTTCCAGCCGGCACAAAGTATTAGCACATTTTGCTTTTGAGCTAGTACATAATTGGCCACACTACTTATGTTCAGAAAAGAGCCAATAATAACTTCTATAGACCTTCTGGATTTTTCTATGGCAACAGTACCGTTAGTAGTGGTGACAGCCACTTTCTTGCCTTTCACCTTCTCATCCATATAGTCGAAAGGCGAGTTGCCGAGGTCAAAGCCATCTACTTTTTCACCGTTGCGTTCACCTGCAATTAAGTAGCCTTCCGATTTCATTCGCTGGCACTGCTCAAGGTTTTCGAATGGAGTAATACTTTTTACTCCGCTCGCCAAACCTGCCGTCATGCAAGATGTTGCTCTTAAAATGTCTACTACTACTACTACTTTGTCAGTAACATCATACAGATGTATCAAATCAGGGCTAAGGCAAACGTCAACCGTTTTCATAGGCTAAACTTAGGCTACAATTTTAAATGATTAATTCTTCTGATTACCCAGTTTTCGTTCCAAGTCCTCAATTTTGCTCACATACTCTTTTTCCTTTCGTATCATCTCTTCCTGAGTGGCTTGCAACTCTTCCATATTTTGGCGCATTTCCTCTTCCTGACTTTGTAGGTCTTCTGCCTGTATTTTGGATTGTTCTAATAGCTTTTTAGTGGTATTGTTGATCTTAGCAGACGATACAGTTGATGCGATATTTTCAGCTAATTTCTGAAGAAACTCGATCTGATAGGTTGGGATCTCTTTAAACGAAACCAATTCAATTGCACCAAAAACTTCACCATTGAGCATTAATGGCACAATTAAAATAATGTTAGGCTTAGCTTCTCCTAATCCTGACGTAATATTCACATAGTCTTGCGGAACTTCCTTTAGGTAGATGTAGCTCTGCTCTTTCATAGATTGAGCCACAAGACCTTCATCCATTTCTATTCGCTTATCAATCCACTTTTTACGCTCATAGGCATAAGCTCCTTTGAGTTGTATGTATTTGTCGTTAGGATCATCATCATTAATAAGGAAAATGCCACCCTGAATTACCTTGGTATAGCTGACAAGGTTGCTGATAATTGTTGAACATAAGGCATCCAGATTTTCAGAATCGGATTGAAGTATATCAGCGAATTTTGCTAACCCTTCATTGGTCCATCTTCTTTTCTCTTCTTCACTCTTAGCATTTTTCAGGCTATTACGCATTTCAAGAAGTGAATTACCCAACACATCATCTTCACTTGATACCTCAAAATCGGCATCTAAATTTCCTTCACCAATAAGTTTGGAGAATGTAGCCTTTTTGTTCAGTTCATCCATTAAGGTGTTTACTGAACTAGACATTTGCCCTAATCTGTTTTTACTATTTACATCCAGCTTGTTGCTCATGTTAATATCGCCTCTGGCAATGTCTTTTAATAAGGCACTGGTTTTCTCAAGAGAACTTACAATGTCATTACTAATTCTGAGGATTACGAGTGTGAGTAGGCTTAAACCTATCAAAGCAACAACAATCATAAACCAGAAAGTAGTATTAATTGAGCCTGTGATTTCAGAGTAAGGCACGATTATACCTACTGACCATGGGGCATTTGATCTGCCTACCGGTATAGGCGCAATTGATACATAGGCATCGTCCTGCAATTCCTCACTGTAGATTGTAAATGATCCTTTGCCACCAGTTTGAACCAACTCCATTAAATTAATATCTAACTCTTCATAATAGTCTAATACAGTCAATGGCTTATTCGAATATTCTGGATTCTTATGCGCTACAATGGTTCCATTATTTGAAGCCAAGAAGGCGTAACCATGCTCATAACCTTCAATGGTGGTCATTTTGCTATATTCTTCAAGCGACATATCAATGCCCATCACACCTAACGCGGTGCCATTATCATCGAGCAGCGTTTTTGTAGGCGAAACGGCTAGTAGCGTACCGCCATTGTCTAAATCATACGAATCAAACTCATAAGGTTCTGTTAGTACTTCCACTTTCTCAGTTAATAGTCTATAATACAGCCCATCGAGCACAAATCCATTTAAATCCTTTTTTTCCTGTGATGTTTTTATTGTTCCATTATCCCAATAGCAGTTGATACTTAATCTACCATATTCCTTCGTCCAGGCAGTATCTATGTATTCTAATTGCCAGCTCATCCACACCGCTTCATACTTAGGGTATTGTTCTAAAATGCTTTTCATTAGCTGAAACTGCATTTTTTCACGCTGATCAGTCGGTAGGTCTACATAATCTTGCATGATGAGAGTCATGGCTCTTGTAATGGCCATATCCTCATCCAGCTTGGCTTTGATGTCATTGGCTTTATCTGAAGCATAGGTATCAGCTAATTTTTTAGCTTCGGCAATGGCCTCATCTCGCAGGCTGTAGATAGTATATCCAATGGTTATTGAATAAATGACTACGGTAAGACCTAAGATGAAAAACATCATCTTTTTCTTAATTGTCATGTTTTTGAACATGGCGGCAATCTGTATTTAGGTTTTATGTAAGTTCTTAGTAGAATGCTCTAGGCAGTCTACGTCAAAAATAATTTTTATTCTGAAACAAACTAATTTATTGATCATCTCTATATTGATTAACTTATTTTAACACTATTTTTTCAACTTACCTCAACATTCGGAGTATAATTGACTAATCAAACTCAAACAACACTTCCGTGGTCAAGAACTATTTTATAGCAGCACGAAGAGAATTTTATCAATTGGTGAGTTGGTAAATGTGAGTCCTGTAAGTACTTAAGGGACTGTAGGGAAAGGCGACAACACCCTTACTAAGCCTCCGAGGCTTAGTAAGGGTGTTATAAGCATTAAAAATTTGATGACCGGGTATCGTTTTAAGGTCAGGATTGCGGATCAAGTCCGCAATGACAGCGGGGTTTAAAGTAATTGTCATGCCGGACTTGATCCGGCATCCCTTTATTCCTTGACGAAATCCTCATCAACCTACCAACCAAATCCGGTCTCTTAAATCAAAGGCAACTTACTCACCACCGCCTTTAAACTTCTGTTTCTAACAGCTATAAAAATCTCGGTTTCTGGTTTAGCAAATTCAGTTTTTACATACCCCATACCAATACCCTGAGAAAGTACTGGCGATTGTGTGCCTGAAGTTACTCTTCCTATAGTATTTCCATCAGCATCCTGAATTTCATAATCGTGACGCGGAATGCCTCGGTCAATCATTTTGAAACCAATAAGTTTTTTTGAAACGCCTTCTTCTTTTTGCTTCTTTAAAGCTTCAGAGTTGGTGAAATCCTTGGTGAATTTGGTGATCCAACCCAAGCCTGCTTCTAAAGGAGAGGTGGTATCATCAATATCATTGCCATATAAGCAATAGCCCATTTCCATTCTCAGGGTATCTCTTGCTCCCAGTCCAATAGGCTTAATGTCAAACTCTTTACCAGCTTCCATAATTTTATTCCAGATCATTTCAGCATGATGATTATGCATGTATATTTCGAAACCTCCGGCACCGGTATAACCTGTTGCCGAGATAATTACATGATCAGCTCCGGCAAAATCACCCACCACAAAGTGATAGAATTTAATTGCAGATAAATCAACGGACGTTAACTTCTGCAAGGCTTCAACGGCCTTTTGTCCCTGCACTGCAAAAAGTGAAAAGTCATCAGAAATGTTTTTCATTTCTGCCCCAACATCATTTTTAGATGAGATCCAATTCCAGTCTTTATCAATATTAGAAGCATTTACAACTAAGAGATACTGCTCCTCTTTCATTTGATACACCAGCAAATCATCAACAATTCCGCCATCATTATTAGGCAAACAAGAGTATTGAGCCCTGCCAATTTCTAGTGTAGAGGCATCATTAGAAGTAACTTTTTGAATAAGACTTAAGGCATTAGGGCCTGAAATTAAGAATTCGCCCATGTGCGATACATCAAAAATCCCAACACCATTTCTCACTGTCATATGCTCTTCTATATCTGAGCTATAACGCACAGGCATGTTGTAACCGGCAAATGGCACCATTTTAGCACCAAGCTTTTCATGTAAATCGTTAAGGGCTATTTTCTTTAATTCCATAATCTCTTAATTAATAAAGCGACAAAGTTAAATTTTTAAATTGTACGAAAAACAGTTACCAGGCATTTGATGCCTCTTCCAGTATTTTCTCGTAATTAGATTTTATTGCGGTATAGTCTTTATTGTTCACCATTGTTCTTAGCTTCTCTAACGCTGATTGAGCGTACGTTTCTTGTTCTATTCTACCACAATGATAGATGTAGGCTTTTAATAGTTTGAGGGAGTGAGGATTAATTTCTGTGGCATTTAAAAGCATGTTGTAAGCTTTAAACTTATCGGTTAGACTTGTGAATTCAGCCGATGAAATAATTGCTTCTTCATAAAATGGGTTTCTATGACCAAGAATCTCAAATTGCTTTTTGGCCATGATAGAGTCACCACTTGAGAATGCAATGAGCCCGGTATAAAGTGCCTTTTCCATAAACCGATCTGGCCCAAACTCAACGCCTTGGTTAATCTTTTTGGCTAAATCGCGAATCTGGCCTTGGTATGCAAGCATGTTTAGCTCGAAGAATTGAATGTCTTCAAATAACTTTTTATCCGTAATAGCTACATTTTCAATAAGGCTATAAATATTGATCGTGCTTTCTATCAACTCTCTTTCCCATAATTTTTTACACATAGTAAGTATTGCACTGGCCTTATAATTAGGGTCCTTGATTTCTTTCACAAGTTCTCTGAATGCAGTAGTGTCATTAAAATCAAAATTATACCTGGCGAATAGGGTTTTGTCATAGTCGGTGGCATCAGGGGCTAAGTCTTCTGATGTTAACCCATACATTTTATTAGCAATGGATTGTAATTCAGCGTCACCGTTAGTTGCTAAATCCTTCCATGCCAATGGTGCATTTTCATGATTCATTTCTGAAAGTGCAATGGCCAAATGAAATCGTGCCTCTTCGTAATTTCTGTCTAAAGACCATTGAAAATACTGGGCTGCCACCTGCGGAGCCTCTTGCTCTAAAGCCCATAGACCTAAATCATCAAAATATTTGGCCGCAATTTTCTCGCGTGTGCTGGCAATCCAATTTAATTTTCTAAATGCTTTGTGCACTTCTTTGTTTCTATACTGGTGCAGGCAATAGAGATAATCCAGCCCTTCTCTGGCTACATAATTTCTTTCATATTCTGCATAAGCCTTTAATGCTTCTGTGTTGAAGGTGTCGGCACCGTAAAAATTATTAATAGCCTGATTGCTCAGAATGGAAATATCAATGGTAGATAAAGCTGAATCAGCAAAACTGTAGTTTAAGCTTTTGAGTTTCCCATTTTTGTTACTTAGTACTAAGGTATTGTTCAGGCTAACAGGATTCGCCTCTACCTGGTATTCCTTTAAAACAGAGTCCACATCAATCGATAAATCGTTAGCGGAAATTAACGCTAAAATATTGCTCGAGGCACTTCCTTTTTCAGGATTGAGTGAAGCAGCCTTATCCAAAAAGTAAATGGCCGAATCTATTACGTTGGTTTTGCCATATTGCAGGCCTAATGCGTTATGTAATTCGGCACTTTCAGGGAAAAGCTTTTGCCCATCGCGCAGCGTAAAGAGCGCATCGAAAAACCGGTTTTGATTATTATAAATATTGGCCAGGTTAATAAATGCTTGTGGACTAGGGTACTTTTTTATCGCTTCTTTATATCGGGTAATAGCTCGCTCCTCATTATTCATTCGGTTATTAATGAGCGCAATGGCATAGTTAGATTTATGATTGTAAAGAGCATATTCGCTGGCCTCTCTGTAATAGCGTTCTGCCAACAAATTTTCACCATTTGAATAGTGATAATCTGCCACACTGTTGTAATTGGATGCAGAATTCTGAAAAACAGGCACCTTCCAATTAGCCTTTAATAAAAATGCAATCACTACAATTAAACCAGCAAATCTAAAGGTGAAATAGGGCATGTTTGTCGGTCTATAAATAACCTTGTAGATGGCCAGCTTGCTTTTTAAGAGTCCTGCAAAGTTTGCCAGTGTGTACAGGATGAAAATAAATCCAAAGCCCATGTGTGCATATAGGATAAAATCCCTAAAAATTTCCAGTCCTGCATCATTTCCTATGTTGTAAAAATGAGCGATAGTTGAGAAGCAAATAATCCCGAAAATCAAATAAAGAATACCACCGGCCGGTGCAAATTTTAAGGCAAAATCATATTGATTTTCGCGGTGCCTGAAGCCCCAAATTCCAAGTATGGCGCTTACGCTGAGTAGAAGATAGATATCAATGTAAAATATATTCCAATCTACCAGGTTGGCTTCATGTAAGTAGGCAAGCACTACATTGGTTAGGTACACAATGCTAATAATCAAGAAGTGAACAGTGCCATTTTTGGTAGTGGTGGTTCCCGAGCCAAATAGAAGATAAGCAAAGCCCGCCACTATTTCGTGCCCTACTGTAAAAATGAATACAAGGCTTAACACTGTAGCTGACGAGTTGAGTGAAGTGGCTAAATAGAAAAATGGTTGTGGTGTGTAAGCAGTAAAATAAAAGAATAAAACCAAAACTGAAGTGGCTAGAAAAAAAGCACCAACGCGTTTAATTAAGGATGTTTCAGGCCAGATTTTATTGAATAGGTATGAGAGAGGTAAGTAAAACAGAATGGCTGCTATCAAACCAATTTTCTCATTGCTATCAAAAAGAAGCAATAACTCCAGTTTTAAGCTTACCAGAAAAAATGTAAATAAGGCTACACCAATAAAATACCAGAATTTATTAAAGGTGCTTATTACAGCAATTAATGCCGAAGCACAAATACTTACTACTATCAGAAAAAGGTAGTAGTCCGTTGCTGAAATAAGCGGTGCTGTACCGTCATATTTTTGCAGAAAATAAGTACTCTCCACATTTTGAGTAAGATTGAAAGGACCAATTTTAAATGTATCTATCAGTACACTCGTTTTATCAGCTTCAGCCAGAATATTCCAATCAAGGTAGCTGTGGAGCCCTTCCAGATACTGAAAGCTCATCCACAGAATGGATAAAATAAATCCTCCTATAAATAAAAGATAAAGACTGCGGCTTTCTTTGGGCCAGGAATTCCAGAAATA
>NZ_JAVJUY010000234.1:0-7715 GCF_040220315.1 Fulvivirga sp. | reverse complement strand
AATTTCTTGTAATACACCCTGTAATCTCCTTTAACATCTCCTTTGAAATCATATTCTTTTGATAGGATATATGGCTTTCACAGATCATCCCTAGGGCTATGGCTTCTCCATGTAGTAGCGGTTCATCTGAATTTAAATAGTGGCTTTCAAGCGCGTGGCCAATGGTATGTCCAAAGTTTAATATTTTTCTAACACCGGATTCCTTTGGGTCTTTTATAACTATATCGTTTTTAATTTCAACGGAATGTTTGATTACCTCCAGCCAATTTAATGTTTCCATTTTTGATTGTGAGAGTTGTTTCCAACCATCTAAATCTCGGATTAAATGGTGTTTAATGACTTCAGCAAATCCCGATCTTAGTTCATTTGCCGGTAATGTTTCAAGAAAAAAAGGGTCAATAATTACTGCTTCAGGTTCTGCAAAAATTCCAATATGATTTTTAAATCTATTGAAATCTATGCCTAATTTACCTCCAACGCTGGCATCTACCTGGGCGAGTAATGTGGTAGGAATATTAACGAATCGAATACCCCTTTTATAGGTACTTGCGCAAAAACCACCCATGTCGCCAATGACTCCACCACCAAGATTGAGCAATAAACCTTGCCTGTCAAAGCCATGGTCAGTAAGTGTTTCCCAAATAAACTGGCATGTTGCAAGATTCTTATGTACCTCTCCAGAATTAATTCTTATTAACACAAAATCCTTGATTCCTAGGTGAGGAAGACAATGTTCATGGGTGTTTTCATCAACCAGCACTGCAACTTTACTTGATGGTAAGGTAGCCACTACCTTTTTTACTTCTTTACCTACTTCCGTTGAAAAAATAACCTTGCTCACAATTACTTATTGGTGGTTGTGGCTTCAGAAATACTCGTTTGTTTTTTTATTGACTCCTCGTGGATAATCTTGTAAATGTCCTCGATAAACTCTCTTCTTAGCTGTGCATCTTCTGCCCACTTACCTCTACTTTGCATTATCTCTTTCCATCGGTTAAGTTGAAATATGGTAACATTGTTATCCTTTTTGTACATACCCAATTCATCCACAACCTCCATTCTGTTTCTTAATATCTGTATGAGCTCCTGATCAATTTCATCAATCTTATCCCGTAATTGCTCTAGTTTGGATAGAAACAAGGCGTTATCCGAGGTGGCTGATCTAACTTGCAAGGTATTGAGTAAATGCTCTAATGTAGCTGGAGTTATCTGCTGTTTCGCATCACTTAGCGCCTTATCAGGGTTTGGGTGCACTTCTATCATTAGGCCATCATAATTAACATCAAGAGCCTTTTGTGAAACTGATTCAATTAAATCTCGGGTGCCCGCTATGTGGCTTGGGTCGCCTATTAGTGGCAACTCGGGGTAAAGCCTTTTTAATTCAATAGGAATTTGCCACAATGGCTCATTCCTGTATTTAGATTTTCTGTGCGAAGAAAATCCTCTATGAATGGCTCCAAGTTTGGTAATTCCGGCATTTGAAAGACGCTCTAAAGCACCCTGCCATAACGCTAAATCAGGATTAATAGGGTTTTTTACAAGCACAGGTATATCAATACCTTTTAGTGAATCTGCTATTTCTTGAACCGTGAAAGGATTTACTGTAGTTCTAGCGCCAATCCATAATACATCTACACCATATTTTAATGCTAACTCCACGTGTTGCGCAGTAGCTACTTCAATAGCAAATTGAACATCAAAATCCTTCTTAATGTCTTTAATCCATTGTAGGGCAGGGCTTCCTATTCCTTCAAACGTATTGGGCCTTGTTCTTGGCTTCCAAATTCCAGCACGTATTACTTTCACACCCAAATCATTGAGCATTCTTGTGCTTAATCGCAATTGCTCTTCACTTTCGGCACTACATGGCCCTGCAATAACTATCGGTGTTTTCTCCTTGCTCCAAAGGGTTTCTATTCTTTCTCTCATACTAACATAATTTGGGGTAGCTGCCTAGCCATTTAATACGTTCGCTTTCTGCGATTAGATTTCTTACTGCTTCATCTTCAAAATGCCCATCAAATTCTAAAAGAAACTGATAGCTAAAACCTTTTCCTTTTTTTGCAGGATAACTTTCAATTTTATTCAAATTAATATTAGCATCGTAAAACTTTTGTAAAAAATTAACAAGGCTACCCGGCTCTGAAGAAAGCTTAACCAGTATGGAGGTTTTATCGTTACCACTTTTGCTGTTTTTAAAATCGTTTGATATTATTAAAAACCTTGTAAAATTATCTGCACTGTCTTCTATATTATCAAATAAAACTGGCAATTGATAGAGCTTGGCGGCAATAGGCGAGCAGATGGCGGCTGAATCGCTATTTTCAGAGGCTAACAGAGCTGCTTTACTTGTTGAATCTACAGGGATCAAGGCAACTTCATGATCAAAATACTCTTCAATAAATTTGCTACATTGCTTAAAAGCAATGTCCTTGGAATAGATTTTTGATATTACTTTCAAGTCATCGTTAACTGAACCAAATGTAAAATGAATAGGCATAGGTAGTTCGGCAACGATATTAATATCTAAACTATTTAAGAGTTTAATAGTGTCATTCACAATGCCTTCTTGATTATTTTCTACTGGAATTACACCAAAGCGCACCCTCTCAGTAGCCACTGCTTCAAAAACACTCTTGATTGTTTTTAGGGGAATATATTCACTTATTGCACCGAACCTGCTTTCAGCTGCTTGATGCGTAAAGCTTCCTTCAGGGCCAAGGTATGCCACTTTTTCTGATAACTCTATATTGCGGCTTACTGCAAAAATCTCAAGAAATATAGCTTCAATCGCCTTCTTGTTTAATCTGCCTGTTGTCTGTTCAGACAATCTCTGGATTATGGCCTGCTCTCTGTCGGGCCTGTATATAGCACCATTTGTGTTTCTTTTCAGGTCTCCAATGGCTTTTACCACTTCCATTCGATCATTTAACAGGCGCAGCAATTCTGCATCAATTGAATCGATTTTTACTCTCGCTTCATCTATGGATTTGATTTCACTCATACCTAACTAAGATATTAAATTAAAACAAATCAGTTGATTATAGGTTATTTTATATCTTTGGCACGTTAAATTTTACCTATGCAATTAGCATCGAATATATCTTTTGATGATACTTCTGTAGCCTTTGAGGCGAAATCAAATAAAGCCCTTAAAAAGGCTAACTTCCTTTTTACGGTTGTAAATAATCCAGCGATTTCTAGTCTGGCCACAGGGTCTGTGAAATTGGGAATGGCATTACGCTTACCCATTAAAGGGATAATTAAATATACTATTTTTGAGCACTTCTGTGGTGGCGAAACAATCAAAGAAAGTGAACAAACAATTAAAGAACTCAGTGATTATTCCATAGGTACTATTTTAGACTATTCCGTTGAAGGCGAAGAGGATGAAGCGTCTTTTGATAAAACAATGGATGAAATTATTAAAACAGTAGAAGTAGCCAAATCTTCACCCAATATACCGTTTAGCGTATTTAAGGTAACAGGCCTTGCGAATACCAATCTCCTAATTAAAATACAAAATGGAGAGCAGCTAACAGAAAAAGAAAAAGGTGCCTTTGAAAATGTGAAGGAACGAGTCAACCAAATTTGTAAAAAGGCATATGAAAATGATGTGCCCATTTTGATTGATGCAGAGGAAACATGGCTTCAGAATCCAATAGATAAACTGGCGTATGAGATGATGAAGGCATACAATAAAGAGAAGGCGATTGTGTACAACACTCTTCAAATGTATCGGACAGGTACGTTAGAGGCCCTAAAAAATGCATTTCATTATGCGGCAATGGATAGCTACTTTTTAGGTGTAAAACTCGTACGAGGTGCCTATATGGAAAAAGAAAGAGAACGAGCAGAGGAAATAGGCTACGAAAGTCCCATTCAGCCTAACAAAGAAGCCACTGATGATAACTTTAATAAAGCATTAGCCTTTTGTATTGATAATAAACAGCGCGTATCAGTGGTGTGTGGCTCACATAATGAGTACAGTAATTATTACCTAGCCTTATTGATGGAAAAACATAGTATGAAAAATGACGATCCCAGGGTGTGGTTCGCGCAGCTTTATGGAATGAGTGATAATATCTCGTTTAATCTGGCTAAAGCTGGGTATAACGTGGCTAAGTATGTTCCTTATGGTCCCGTTAAGTCTGTTATTCCATATTTACTGAGAAGGGCAAGTGAAAATACTTCGGTAGCCGGGCAAAGTAGCAGAGAACTTTCGCTAATTAGAAAAGAATTAAAGCGAAGGAAATCACTTCTCTAATATCACAAATTCTACACGTCTGTTTTTTTCTCTCCCAGACTCTTCTTCATTAGTTTCTCGGGGTTTGGTTTCACCAAAACCAAATGATGATAGTCGTTTACTTTTAATACCGTTATCCAGTAAATATTCAAGTACAGCCCTGGCACGATCTTCCGATAGTTTCTGGTTATAATCATCTTTACCTATGGAGCATGTATGACCATCCAATTGAATTTTCACTTTCTTATTATCTTCCAAAAATTGAACTACTTTATTTAACTGTGGGGCCGATGAAGGCCTCAGTGTGGCCTTATCAAAATCAAAATAGATGTTATCAAGTGAAATGCGTTCGCCTACTTCTATGGGCGACATCAAAATGTCTTTGTAAACACTATCGCTTTCATAAACAGCAAGCATATCCATTGGTTCATGTTCAACAGAAATATAACCTTCCCTTTCAGCATTTATTTCATAAATAGCACCAATTGGTATAGCGAAACTGTAAAAACCATCTTCATCTGTATATACTTCTGCTTCAAATATATTAGAGGTGCTGTTCAATAATGTGACGTCTGCATGATCCAAAGGTTGAAGGGTTTTCTTATCTAAAACTTTTCCATAAACTGTAACTATTGGTTCAGGTAAATGCATTACTGGTAATTCAATCCGGTAGATGTCTGCATCATTGCCAGTGCCATTTACGTAATAGGCATATTTACTATCGTACTCAAGTTGGAAAAAAATCTGATCGGCCTCATTATTAACTGTTGGCCCCAAATTTTCGGGATCACTCCAATTCGTCCAGGTGTCGTCCAGTCGGTGAGAAACAAATATATCGCTACCACCAAAGCCTAAATGACCTTTAGAAGAGAAATACAGGGTTTTCCCATCCGGTGCTAAAAATGGTGATGATTCTTCATCAGATGTATTAATGGTTTTTCCGAGGTTAATAGGAGTGCCGTAATTCCCATTTTCTCTAATATGGCTTACATATAAATCTCTTTTACCAAATGACTCTCTGCGCTGAACTGACATCAAGATTGATTTTTGATTTTGGCTCATGAAATAATTGGCGTAAGGTGAGTAGTTTTCAGGGTTTTCAATGATAACATCTCGTATAGATGATAATCCACTATCTAACTTATAGGCAATGGATAACCCCTCAATCATTTTGTTTTTCTTGTACCTGTTACCCAAGAGCAATATGTAACCACTCTTATTGGGTATTATAGAACAGATAAAATTTGGGCCTTCATTGTTTAATGGAGCTCCTATATTTACTGCTTTTTTCCATTCCCCGTTTATATCTTTTTCTGCATACCATATGTCCTCTAAATCTTTACGACCTCCCATATTATTTGGATCCTGAACCCTACTAAAAAACATAGCATTCGCATCAGGGGTGATCAAAGGTTTTAGGTCTTTATAAGGACTATTAATACTTTCACTTAGTTTCTCTGGATCTACAGCTGCATAAATACCAGTGGCAAAATCCACATTAATTTTAATGGGCTCGTCAGAATCTGAAATTGCAATGGCATCAATGCCATTATGTCCTGGAACTTTACTGCCATCTATTTCTACTTTTATGGCATTAACTTTATAGGGAGTTTGCTCGAAGAAAACTGTTAAAAGTCGTCCCTTAATTGGTATGGGTTTAGGATTAAAGATATTTATCAGGTGTTCTTTTCCTTGTTCATCGTACGCATATACTTTAGAAACAGCTGTTGGGTTTAATGACTCGGCAATGGCTATTTGCTTTATTTTAATGGCCTCTTCAAAGCCTACTTTAATAAAGTCAATTTCCTTAGCTTTTTTGGGTGCCCATGCTCGTGTAGATCCTTCACTTCCAGGATATATGTTTGGCTCACCTAGTACTTGTTTAGCTTTATGAGATTCATCACCTAGTAATACCAAATGCCTCGATGCTGTCCATTCAGAGGAGACTTCCAATACCTCGCTGGCCCAGAGTATTTTTTGGGAAAAATTACTGTAGAAGCAGCTAGCGAGTAAAACTGTTAGTAGGTATCTCATTTAGTATCTTGACTTAGGAGGTGTATGACTTGCAAACCTGTAGGCCAAATTAATTTCATACGTCCCAATTCCACGGTCGTTATAACGTAATGATGATGTGTTCCAATCATAACTAAAGGCAACCTTAAACAAAGCAGTTTCAAATTCTGTCAGCAATATAAACGAATCATTGATTCTGTACCAGCCACCCAACCTTGCAATACCATACTTAACTTTGCCGCTCTGAAATGTTGTGAGTTTATAACTCAAATAACTACCTAAATTATTCTGGGTTGTTTCATCTTGATAGGCAATTAAGTAGTTAACAGATGCTGTGGCTTTATGTGACAAATTAAATACTATTCCACCATGATATTTCCATAAAAGAGGTAACTGCTGGGTTTCAGTATCTAACAAGGATTCATTGGGGTTATTTAGATGAGAAACAGATAGGCCTGAATTAGCACTATTGATAATTGCTTTTTCACGTGACAAGGGTGTCCACCAATAAAAAGCACCTGCATTGATATCAATAAATGTTCTACCTCTAAGGTTGCTTACTTCTGAAGGGCTGATGCTGGCATCAAATCCTATAAACGGGTCATACTGCTCACCCCACTGTAAATTCTCCGAGTCAATTCTCTTATTAATAGCACCTATTTGTAATCCGAATGAAACCAGATGTACATATTGTTTATCCAGAGGCAAATTGTAAGCACCTGTAATGTTACCACCAGTTGTTTTAAAATTGTTATCTTCTCCAGCTACATCACTATAAACAGATACCCCCAATGCCCCCACATGCCCCAACGGTTTTTGGTGCTTATTTTTATAGTAGGGAACAATGGCTGAAAATTGACTAGTTGTATAAGGGAATAGTAAATTTTGCCATTGCGACCTGTGGCCGAAACTTACAGTAACATCAGGTTCAATACCAGCTAATGCTGGATTTAAATAAAGTGTGCTATTAAAAAATTGAGAAAATACGGCATCTTGCCCTCGTACTTTGTGCGCCAAAGGAAGTGTAAAAACTATTACGATAAATGTTTTGAGCCACCTATTGCTCATCTCATTTAACCAAAGTTATCGTTCCTGTTTCTTCAAAAGGGTTTCCGTTGTTATACTTTCCTCGTACGGTATAGGTAAAAACGCTATTTCCTTTTTCTTCGCCAGAAGTCTCACCATTCCAACCATAACTTTGTGCTTCATCAAGGTTTGAAGTTCGATAAACTACTTGGCCCCATCTGTTGTAAATAAAGAACTCAAACCCTTCGTTTGATAGATCTTCACCGTATACTTTTACTGTGCTATTTTCCGGATTAGAAGATTTAGGACTGAAAACATTAGGTATAAACAAATTGGTATTTTCAACAACATTTACTGCAATGCTATAGGAATCAGAACATTCACCTTTCTTTGTTGATAGGGTTACATTATATGTGCCAATAGATTTAAA
>NZ_JAVJUY010000233.1:0-3391 GCF_040220315.1 Fulvivirga sp. | reverse complement strand
TTAAGCCTGAAATAACATTGCCTGTACCTTGTGCCAGACGTTCACGGTTTGTGGGAGTAACATTTTTTTCGGGATCAAGTTTGTCAGTAGCCTCAACACAAAGCAGTGTTTCTAAACTGGCTACAATGGCAATAGTGATGCCTATTAATAATATTTCAAATGAAAATACCCTACTCCAGTCAGGTGCGGTGAAAAGGTTAATAAAACCGCCTTGTTCTGAAGCAACAGGTATGGTAACCATCTCGTCTTGTTCGAGGTTAAGGCCTTCCATGCCAATAAAGAAGCGACTTAATAAAATGCCTGTAATCACAACAACCAATGGCCCTTGAATAAGTTGAAACAGTTTAATTCTTTTCATGAAATTTTGCTCCCAAAGGATTAATATCACCATTGATATTAATGTGATTATTACGGCAGCGGGATTTATATCTCCAAAGGATACCCAGATTTCTGTGAATGTGTTTTCACCATCTGATTGAAAAAAAGATTCTACTCCATCTGGAATAACATCATGGCCTAAAGCATGTGGAATTTGCTTTAGAATGATAATAATACCGATAGCAGAAAGCATGCCTTTAATAACAGAATTGGGAAAGTAATAGCCAATAATGCCAGCTTTAAAAAATGCCAGGATAATTTGAAATATACCTCCAAGAACTACAGCAGAAAGAAATAGTGAAAACCCTGTTTGCATGTTAAATACACCTTCTGCATTGGTGCCTAATTTTGTGATCGAGTCGGCTACGATAACGGCCAAACCCGCAGCGGGACCACTAACTCCTATATTAGAGCCACTTATTAGTGCTACAATAGTACCACCTACTATTCCGGCTATTATACCGGAAAATAAGGGAGCTCCTGAAGCGAGTGCTATTCCCAAACAAAGTGGAACGGCTACTAAGAATACTACAATACCAGCTGGTAAATCGTTTTTAAGATTAGAAAATATATCTTTCATTATAAATTAATGCAATTAAAAATTAAATAAGTGGCCTCCTCTAAAGGAGTAGGTTTAGTCGGGATGATGTTTAAGCCCGGGGCGGTGGAGATGATGTTTCGAGGGTATGGTCGTGAACATCGATCAGGTGATAACCAAAGGCTATTGTTGAAATTAATATTCTTGGGGTTTCTGAAATTATAGACCAGTTTTTATTGTGTGTAATAATCTCCTCTTCCTCTTCCAGTTCGGGCAAAATAGGTAATGGGTTTTTCTTGTTTTTTGACTTTTGTTTAACGCAAACATCTTTGCTCACTTCATTATTATCGATTACAATGAGCACATTGGTGCTAATGGCAGTAATTTGAATTGCCAGTATGAGCGTTACGATATGGGCTAACAGGCCGTGTTTCATTACCTACTTCAAAGAAACGATTATTATTAGATTTAGTTAATGTAAATCATAATTAATATTAATGGATGAATACTTCAGGTTGATTTTTTAGCGACAGAACTAAAGTTAAAACCATAACCGATTAATGACGTAAGTAAGAATTCATGAGAGAATTGTTGTTAATTGGAGGAGTTCAGGGGTTTATACTTTCCATTGGATTATTGTTGATAAAAAAACCTGTCAATCAGAAGAGCAATAAGATATTTGCTCTCTTTATATTTTTAGTTTCACTCTTTCTCTTAATCACCTCGCAGCAAGAATTCTTTGCATTGTATCCTAAGTTTTTCCTGAGCAGTTATATATTAATTTATTTGTATTGTCCTATTTACTACTATTACCTGCAGTCTTTAGTAGACCCCCAATGGAGATTTAAAACAAGGTATTTATTATTTCTGCTGCCCGCTCTTTGCTTTCAAATACTATTGCTTAAATATTATGCTATGTCCAATGAAGAGCTTGTTATTGGCCTGCAAGAATATGAATATGCTGATCTAATGCTAGTTGATATTGTAGCAATAGCATTCAACTTTTATATGATTGTTAAGTGCGAAAGGCTAATCAGATTAAATAAAAATGAGCTGTCAATTGAATCTTCCGGTGCAGCATTCAGTCTTATCAACCTCATTCTTTTTCTCAGCAATTTAGTTTGGGCAATATCATTATCTAATCAATTTAGTTGGAGTTTTTTCGGCTCATGCATCCCTTTTTCAATAGATATCACTTACATCGTAATGTCGTTGTTAGTGATTCAGTTTTCTTACATGGTGATTGTTAAGAATTACTATTTTTCTAAGTCTGAAGTACAAGAACATACTAGCTATAAACAGACTAATTATCATAAAGAAGATTTAGATGAACTTGCCAGTAAGATTCGCGATGTTTTGAAATATCAACAACCATATTTAAATCAGGAGTTTTCTTTAAAGGAACTTGCGGACTTGTGTGAGGCTGACAAATTCAAGGTTTCTTACACCATTAATAAAGTGTTGAATACCACCTTTACTAATCTTGTTAATAGCCATAGGGTTGAGGCATTTATTAAGTTAACAGATGACGATAGGCTCAAACATTATAATTATGTAGGCATAGCTCAGGAGGCAGGCTTCAAGACAAAGTCGACATTCTATAAATCATTTAAGGAAATTAAAGGCTGTACACCTAAAGAGTATTTTTTAACTAGTGAAAAGACCAAAGCTGTAAATCCCGCAATAGCCTAAATCCGCAGTTTTTAGTCCGAATAAATTGTTCGGACTACTTAGCGTTCAATTTTTTCATTCCTATTATCCTTTCTCCGTACTCTTGAATTATGGCTGCCCTTATTCACTTTGGCAGAATATAGTTGTTGGGTTGAAGAGCTATTGATACCAAAGTGTAGGGGTGAGTCAACTACTAAATAATTTTAAATGAGAAGACAAATATTTTTATTGTTGATGGCTATTGGGCTGCTCTCATGCAACAAAAGTGAGAGCCCCAATGAAATAAAATACTATTCAAAATTAACCGGCATAATTTCGCCATTTCTTGAATACAAACCCAGAGGTCAGCTCTCTTTGCAGGAGTTGAATGATAAAACATATTATAAGGTCACGTATGATAGCGCGAATCGAATAAGTGAAATTGAATACTATAAAGGCACCAATGCAGATAATCAATCTTATTACTATACGCACAGTGTAAAATATCAATACAAACCCGATCAACTAATACGAACCTACTTTGATGATCAGGGTAATAGAATGGCTATGTGGCGTCATTACTATCAAGGTGATGCAATTCACAAAGAAGTATTTCAATTGAATGAACAAGGCAAAAGAGTTAGCCTTCAACTATTTGATACCTTAGGAAATCGCGTTTCGAATGGTTTGAATATTTATGAGTATCAGGTGAATCACTTGAATGATCACCAGTTCATACAACAGCAATTTGATAGCCTTGGTAATCCACTAACCCTTACAGGTTATTTTCCTTTTGAGAAGGCACTAATCAGCACCGATCAGTAT
>NZ_JAVJUY010000232.1:0-10659 GCF_040220315.1 Fulvivirga sp. | reverse complement strand
CTCAACTTATCCCAATCGATGTTGATTGCCTTAACCCAACAGATGGAAAACTAAGGTTAGAACTGAATACGAGTGTTACTCAACCACCATATACAGTTACAATTGTTGATCAGGACAATCCAACAGACACAATAGCTGTCGACTTTGCTTCAGATTCCAATTGGCAAGGTGATTTGAGGGATTTTCCTACTACAAGTTCTTTAATTTCTGGTGAGTATACAGTTATCGTTTCTTCAACGATAGAGGGCGTATGTGATGTAACTCAGGATTTTGCCATACAAGGAGGTTCCGTACCTATTACCTTTAATGCTGATATCATAACATCATGTAATAATAACCAACCTTTTAATGAACTGGAGTTATCACAAATTGTTGGTGAAAACAACATAGGTAGTGAATCCTTTGTACTTAGAGTTCTTGATTTTAACGATGCATCGCAGGAACTGGCAAATATTCCGTTTAACTTAGATTTGAGTGTAACTCAAAGAAGAGCCATAGCAGAGTCGGAAAATAATATCTTCTCAAGTGTGTTTAATTCGGGAAATAGATATTTATTTGAATTAACTCAGGATCAAACAGTTTGTGGTGCGGTTTCGTCAACAGAAACAGTGGATTTTGATACGCCTGATGATATTGTGCCACAACAGACAAACCCAATTACCGCAACGTAACCAACCCCGATTGCGCCACACGACTCTACCTCAACATTACCTGGAGAATTTGATGGCGCCTTTGAAATCCAACAAATTTCAGGTGGAAGTGAGCCTTATGTAGTAACCCTGTTTGAGATCGGTAATAATAATCCAATAATTGATAGGGAAGCTGACTTTAATGAATTTGAAAGCAGATTCTTTACGCAAATTGATGGCTTGGATATTGGCACCTATGAATTGCTGGTAACCGATGCCCTAGGCTGTGAGTTATTAGTTACACCTATTGAAGTTTTATTAGATCGCAGAGTAATCATTCCTAATGTGTTTACACCAAATGGAGACGGCATGAATGACACCTTTGAAATGATCAACATCGATGATGGTAATACTCAGGTAGTAGTTAATAACAGGTGGGGTAAAACGGTCTTCGAATCTGATAACTATGGTAGAGATGCATTTTGGTCAGGTGGAGACACGCCTGATGGTTTATACTTCTACAAAGTTGAATCCAATGGGGAAGTTTACACAGGTTGGGTTGAAATTATTCGCGGAAATACTCCCTAAGCAGTAGAATTATAGAGAATAACAAAGAGGCTGTCTCAAAAGGGTCAGCCTCTTTTTTTATTCAAAATCATTTTGTTTCGATTACTCAACTCTGTGAGTCTCTGTGAACTCTGTCG
This sequence comes from Fulvivirga sp., assembly GCF_040220315.1. Lineage (GTDB taxonomy): Bacteria > Bacteroidota > Bacteroidia > Cytophagales > Cyclobacteriaceae > Fulvivirga. Next base: position 9,326 of record NZ_JAVJUY010000232.1, on the reverse strand, counting down.
TGATTTTGACCATTTTAGATCATAAGAAGTCTCTTAAAAGGACTTACTCAACTAAACATTTTTAAACCAAATTATACTTGGCTTTCTTTTTTAGTCAAGGACTTTTTAGAAAGACTCTTTGTTATAATGAGTTTAAAAACTTCATCGTATCTACATGGTCAGCATAATCATTTATGCCTGGCAATTGCGCTTCACCAAAGTCGAATGAATTTTTGTACCATCTGTTATTACTGACCACACACTGTATTTTTTCCTGAGCTCGTTCCAATGTATGGTTTAATGAATCTTGATCTAAATATTCTTCATAAAACAACACAGCTAGTGGAGAGACCAGGTTGCTACTTTCACGCAATAGTAAAAAGCCGTTGTCCAAATGTTTGTCACTGTTTACAAGGAAGATGGATTTATTATATTCATAATTGTTATTGTACTTATGATGATCGCCTACACTTTGGAATGACTGAATGGATTCGAAGAAGGAATTAAAATTATAACCTTCAGGAACATATAATTTAGATACATTTCTGCACCCCAACCCAAAATACTGAAAAATATCTTGCCCTAATTCTTTTAGCTCTTGCCGCGTTTCTTTGCCATTTAATACCCCGATAGACGTTCTGTTTTTTCTGATAATATGTGGGTATTTTGAAAAATAGTACTCAAAATATCTTGCGGAGTTATCACTACCTGTAGCAATAATGGCATCAATATCTTTTAATCGTTCAACAATAATAATTTTTTGTACTAACCTTGGATCTATTTCTATGAGTGAGTCAATAATAAACTTCATCAAAACAGAATCTTGGGAACTCATTTTTACCTTGATAGAATGACCACTGATTAATATGCATAACAAGTCGTGGAAACCAACTAGTGGAATATTTCCTGCCATTACTGTTCCAATTGTTTTAGAATCTTTGCTAAGCGTATATTTTGATGACCACTTATTAAGTGTTGGTTTATCAAGAAATGTAATTATACCGTCAATGGCACTTCTTACGCTCTCATAAGTAAACCATGAGTTGCCATTTTGAGCGTTTAGAGCCAGGTCTTCAAACTCTTCGTCAGTTAATGATTTTAACTTGTCACCAAGTTGACTAAACGCATTTATTCTTTCTTCTAAAGTCATTCTGTTTTATTTTAAACTAAACCATTAAGGTTGTTGTTTGTAGACATGTAGATAGTTTATACTTTTGCAAAGTTCTAAAATTAACTGAAGATTAAAACGTGCTATTACTATGGCAATAATGATAACCGATGAATGCATAAACTGTGGAGCTTGTGAGCCGGAGTGCCCAAACACCGCGATTTATGAAGGTGGTATAGAATGGAATTGGAGTGGCGGTACAGATTTAAAGGAAGTTGAAATGGAAGGTGGAGCTGTTATCGATGGCAAGGAGCTGCAAGAGCCGGTTTCAGATGAGTTCTATTACATTGTTTCTGGCAAGTGCACAGAATGTATGGGATTTCATGAAGAACCTCAGTGTGCGGCTGTATGCCCTGTGGACTGCTGCGTTCCTGATCCTGATTATGAAGAAACCGAAGAAGAATTACTGGATAAAAAAGCTTGGTTACATAACGAATAGCTCTAATGCATTTTTGATCGTTTGATTAAATATGCTTTGAGTATCTCATGATAACTTATTTCTACATCGGCCTCTATGAGGTCGATTTTCATTTGAGCGCATTTTAATTTCAGATTTTTATAAAAATCTTCTGCTGATTTCCTGAAATGATCCTTCACCTCAGAAGGTTGCAGTCTAATTTTTTCGCCAGTTTCCAGGTCGATAAACTCATGTGGCCGATCTTCAAATTCAAAATTGAATTCTGTTTTCCGGTCAGTTACGTGAAATAGGAGAACTTCATGTTTATTATGTTTAAGATGCTGCAATCCTGAAAATATCTCATCAAGATTCTCTTCACTATCAAACATATCAGTAAATAAAATGATTAGGGATCTTCTGGGAGTTTTCCCTGCTATTTCATGTAAAATACTGGCAGTTTGAGTTTTCTTAAGGGTAGAAGGGTTGTCATATAAATTTTGAAGCTCACTTAATAGCTTATTTAAGTGGGTAGAAGTGGATTTTTGTTCTGTCATTAGCTCAATCTGATCGCTAAAAGAACAGATACCCACGGCATCACGTTGTTTTTGGAGAAGATATGCCAGTAAAGCAGCGGCTACAATGCTAAATTTTATTTTAGCTTTCGATTCCACGGGATAATGCATCGATGAGCTGTCATCAATAACAATCAAACAACGTAAATTGGTTTCTTCCTCAAATCGCTTGGTATATAGTCGGTCTGTTTTAGCATAAACTTTCCAATCTATGTGCTTTGTGCTCTCACCAGTATTATAAAGCCGGTGTTCTGAAAATTCTACACTAAAACCGTGGTAGGGCGATTTATGAAGTCCCGTAACAAAACCTTCTACCAGTTGTCTTGCTAAGATTGTGAGATTACCTACTTCACGAATTTTTGACAGCTCTAACTTCATAGTAATATATAAAAGGGTGGCATAACGTAATATTCTTGAAAATGTTTTACAATTAACAAGGTGTGTTTGCTTTAAATATAAATATTATACTATATTTAGCTTCTGTTTAATTTAAAAAGAGGGCAAAATTTGTTAACTAAACTTTAGGATTGTGGAAGAGAATAACAATGAAAGAGAAGAAATTTATTCGGAGAGAGTAAGGGCCGGTAAAAGAACTTATTTTTTTGATGTTAAAGCAACGAAATCAAATGATTATTATTTAACCATCACTGAGAGCAAGAGAAGATACAAAGATGATGGCTATACTTACGAAAAACATAAAATATTTCTTTACAAAGAAGACTTCAATAAATTTCAGGAGGCATTAAACAATACTGTGAATCACGTAAAGGAAGAGTTGCTTCCAGATGTTGATTTTGAACAGTTTGATAGAAATAATGAAGATGAGACCACTGCAAGCGTAGATTCAGAATTGAAGTGGGATTAATAATGCAATAAAATATACAAGACCCCGTTTCGGCACACCTGAAACGGGGTTTTTTATTATGTTTGCCACATAAGGCACTATGCGCAATACAATCATCTATATTTTGCTGTTTACAGCACTTTTTATTTTTGCAGGATGGATATTCTCTGATATATTCTTGTACATAGCTTTCTCTATTGTGTTAAGTGCCATTCTTAGGCCTTTGATGCACTATTTATCTACAGCACAGTTTTTTGGCTTAAGGTTGCCCAGGCTTGTGGCTGTAATTCTATCTTTTGGCATTTTAGTGGCTCTCATGGTATCATTTTTTATACTTTTTATCCCACTTATCTCTGAGCAGGTAGAAGTTCTGTCATCACTTAATTATGATGACCTCTATCAAAAATTAACCATACCTCTTCAGAGTCTTGAATCATTTATGATTGCCAATGAACTCACTTCACAAGAGCCAGGATTTATTGTAAATAACCTAAAAAGCAACATTTTGAACTTCTTGTCCGAGGTTCAGTTTTCTAATATATTGAATGCTTTAATAGCACTCACCGGTAAGTTCTTCATTGGTATTTTAGCCGTATCCTTCATTTCTTTCTTTCTTCTATACGAAATGGGTAGTATGCGTAAAAAACTTATCTCCTTCATTCCAAATAAATACTTTGAAGTAACAATTACAGCGTATAATAAAATTGAAAAACTACTATCGAATTACCTTACAGGACTACTCATACAGATGTTTTCAGTATTTAGTCTGGCCGCATTGGGGTTAAGTATATTAGGTGTTAAATACTCTTTAACCATTGCATTATTTGCAGCAGTAGCTAACCTTATTCCTTATTTGGGGCCAATTCTGGGAGCAAGTTTCGGTATTATTGTAGGTATCTCAACCGGAATCGATCTAACCAATTTTCAGGATGTTATTTTCTTGATTTTGAAAATAATTTCAGTCTTTGCAGGAGTTCAAATTGTAGATAATGTATTTCTACAGCCCATTATCTTTTCTAAAAGTGTAAAAGCACATCCTTTGGAGATTTTTATAATTATATTTGCGGGCGCTTCGCTGGCAGGCATACCAGGGATGGTTGCGGCTATACCTTGTTACACCGTACTTCGAGTTTCGTTTACAGAGTTATACGAAGGTTACAGAAGCTATAAAATTTTTAAAACCCAGAAAAATACGATTTAATGGCACTCAAATGTGGTATTGTTGGTCTTCCTAATGTTGGAAAATCTACTTTATTTAATGCAATCTCAAATAACAAGGCCGAGGCAGCTAATTTTCCTTTTTGTACAATCGAGCCAAACGTAGGCGTAATTACAGTACCAGATGAGCGTCTTCATGTATTAGAGGAACTTGTTAATCCACAAAAGGTACTGCCAACAACAATAGAATTCGTGGACATAGCGGGCCTGGTAAAAGGGGCAAGTAAAGGAGAAGGGCTGGGGAATCAGTTTTTGGCGAACATTCGGGAAGTAGATGCCATTGCACACGTAGTTAGATGTTTCAACGATGATAATATTGTACACGTTGATGGTAGGGTAGACCCTTTGTCAGATAAAGAAGTTATTGACATAGAGCTTCAGTTAAAAGATTTAGAATCTATAGATAAGAAGATTTCAAGGATAGAAAAGCAAGCAAAGTCGGGAGATGCCAAATCTAAAAAAGACTTAGCAATACTCCTGAAATATAAACAACATCTCGAATCTGGTAATAATGCCAGAACTATTGAATTAGATGCAGAAGATAAAAAGTCAGTGGCAGACCTTCAGCTATTAACAGCAAAGCCTGTTATCTATGTTGCTAATGTAGAGGAATCTGCCTTGCCAAATGGAAACGAACATTCTGAGCGCCTGAAAGAAGGTGTAAAAAATGAGAGTGCAGAGGTAGTAGTTGTATCTGCCTCAATAGAAGCTCAAATTGCTGAGCTTGAAGATGCTGATGAACGTGAAATGTTCTTATCTGAATATAACCTAAAAGAATCTGGATTAAATAAATTAATAAAGGCTGCATATTCTATATTGAATTTAATCACATATTTTACAGCTGGACCAACTGAGGTACGTGCATGGACCATTAGAAAGGGTTGGAAGGCTCCACAAGCTGCAGGTGTGATCCACACCGATTTTGAGAAAGGGTTTATTAGAGCCGAAGTAATCAAGTTAGAAGACTATCAAAAATATAAAACTGAAGTTGCCTGTAAAGAAGCTGGTAAGATGGCTGTTGAAGGCAAAGAGTATGTAGTGCACGATGGCGATATAATGCACTTTCGATTTAACGTCTAGTTTGTGCAGATAATGCCATTTAGGCTTTCAGAATTGATTTTTTAATTTTATTTTTAATGACTATTTGCAGTTGTAATAACTGGTTTATTTAATAAAGCGGCAGATTTTTGAGATAGAACGTTTTTAGAGATACCTCTTTTTTGAACCGGTACCTATTTTTTTAAACGGTAATTTTTAGACAGTTGAGAGTCCGTATTGTTTTTGCATTAAAAAATAGGGGAAGTCATGTCCCTTTTCATCATCAATTTATGCTTGCGCAGATGATCAAAGGTATATTGATGAAAGGTCAAAACTCCGAAATGATCAACTACACTCTGTATAACTTCTCCGGACTTAAAGGTCAGACAAAAGTGAGTCGTAAAGGCCTCCATTTTTATTCTTCCAGAGTTACATTAGTTTTATCCAGCCCAAATAAAGATTTTATAGATTATTTCCTGAAAAACCTATTCAACTTTGAGCAGGTGGAGATAGGTACCCTTTTCTTAAAACCAGAGTCTGTTGAACTGGAAGAAACTATTGAATTTGAAGACTCCATTAAGTTTATCTGTATTAGCCCATTAGTTTTATTGAGTTCATCATTTAATGATAGCACGGCCAAAAGGTTTATACAGCCAGAAACAGATACTTTTTCAGATATGCTCTACGACTCTACAATTCAACGGATGCAAGAAACAGGAAGGTTCAGTGAGGAAGAGATCAAAAGTTTTTATAAGTTTCAAATAGTGCCTGATAAGAGTTACTTGGCCCGCCTTACCGCTGCTCAAAAGAAGTTTGCACGGATTTACCCTGTGTTTGATCAGGATGTGAAATATGAAGTGCGTGGCTATACCTTTCCATTTACAATGTACGCAGCACCTAAGGTGCAGGAATTTGTGTTCCACAGCGGGTTGGGCCAATTCACACATAAGGGCTTCGGTATGCTCGATGTGGCCAATTCTAACCCTAGCCAACGGGTTTTGAATTACGAATTTTCTTATGCCTAATTAAGGCGTTCGTTTAAAGTTAATTCCGAATACCCTACAAGTAAATCTCCTCTTAAATCAGGTGGGCTGTAATAAACAAAGATTTCATACTGATTCTCAGTCTCAAAATGGTTTCCCTCCAGATAATTATAATTGAGGGTATCGCTTTTTACAACATACTTATAATTATAAAACCCCTGCTTTAATAATTGTGTATTAGTATAAGTTCTAGTACGGCTATCTAGGGTTAATTGAGATGTTTCATCAAGTTTATAATCGTTCATTTTGCCAACTACGTGTATCGTTCCACCAATTGGTTCTCTTAAGGCAAGAGAAAATTTAGTATAGAGATAGTCCGATTCAGAGCTGCCTCCTGTATCCTGATTCTGAATATAGAAATTGCCATTGATGTCATCATATTGAGCATACGCCTGGTAAATTCTTGGGCCTTCCGTCATGATATAAGCCCGGGAAGGCCTTACCAGTAAATCAACTTTTTCAATATTTTGGCCTGGGTATCTAAGCGAACGCATATCAAAAAATCGATACTCGTTTCCGGCACTAAAATTATTCTCAAAATTAAAAAATTGATATACTAACTCCTGATTACGAAAAAATGATGGTTTTTCAATGATAAGCGCATTATACCACTGCTGATTTTGCCTAAGCACCACTCGGATTCTATCCAATGGATTGATTAACTCAATGTCTTCATAGTTTACCTTAAAATCTATCTGCTGGTTTCCCCTTTTCATGGAAGTGAGGCCATTGAGATTTGAAAGTATTTCTATGCTTACCGAAGGGTTGTAAATCATAAAACGTTTAGTAAGAATAATGTCCTTGTCGTCAGTCCCACGATATGCTACCAATAGGTAGTTGCCCGATTGCTTTACAGCAGGGAGCCTAAATGTATAATGGATATAGCCGATTTTTGTGTCTGTAGAATATTCATATTGAGTGATGTTGAACTCGTTAAAATCATACAGGTAATCTAAGGTTCTTAATCCGGAGGGTGTCCAATCGCGGTTGCAATGTATTATTTTAACACGATATTGTTCGTGTGCTTCAACTAAATCATCAAATTCTAAGGTTAATCTTCTAGACCCAATGCGATCAACTGGCGACAAGAAAACATCACCTGGATTTCCTGAATTTGGATATAATAGTACAGTTCTTATCTCTTCTTCATAGGTGGCATCCTCATACAATAATTTCTTGCCCGATTGTTGTGGGGATATTTCAGAGCCTATTAAGAGAGAGCAGAAGAGAAATAATGTTGTTAGACTAGTATTTATCATAATTATGAAAAAAACGAAGATACCTATTCCAACTCTTTTATAGAAAGCTGTGTCTTTAAAACATGCACCGCGGTAAAATATTGTAATGCATTCTGAAAAGGATCTGATTGAGAGATGTGTTAAAGGTGATCGAAAGGCTCAGAAAGAGCTTTACGATCGTCATGTGTCCGCTATGCTAGTGGTAGCACTGCGTTATTCAAAAGCCCGACAGGAAGCAGAAGATATTATTCAGGAATCATTCATAAAGGTTTTTGATAAGATTAAAACCTACAAAGGTGAGTCCGATATTAAGTATTGGATAAAAAGAATTGTGGTGAATACTGCTTTAAATCATCAGCGAAGTAAGCTGTATATGTTTCCAATGGTGGATGTGGAGGGTATGCATAATGATTTTCACTCAGAAATATCTCTGTCATCATATCATTTTAAGGAGTTGTTGCAGATGATACAGGAATTACCTGCAGGATGTCAGGCAATTTTTAATCTATATGCGATAGAAGGATATAATCATAAGGAGATAGCTGAGATGTTAAACATTAGTGTAGGTACATCTAAATCTCAGTATTCTAGGGCAAAAATGCTTTTAAAGGAACGAATTGAAAAGGAACAAAAAGTAAGTTATGAACGCGCCAGAAAATAGACGATTCGAAAAAGAATGGGAAATGGCTTTTGAGGGCAAAGAAATATCGCCATCAGATAAGCTTTGGGATGGTATTGAGCTTCACTTGGCAAGAAATGAAAATGAAGGTAATAAGAGAAGGCTCTTGTTTTTTAAACTAATGGCCGCAGCATCTATCTCCTTCGCCATGATTGTGGGCACCTGGGAAGGGTATCAGTATTATACAAGTGATCAGTCTAATTCAACTTATTCTGCTAAAAAGGAATCAGCTGTTGGTACTTCTGAGAAAGTCGAAAGTTCAACATCAAATGATTTATCAAATACTGAACAGGAAGGCAATAGCGCTAATACTATAATTGCCAGCAATGACGCTCGAGATAACGAAAATATCTCTAAAGAAAATATCTCTAATAGAAATGCTGATAATTCGGGCTCTTACATGATTGGTAAGGAGAAGAACCTATCAAAAACAAAAAGTGGCTCATTGATTAAGTCCAATGATGAGACAAATCAAACAGACAACCAGATTGCAGCCACAAACATTGAGGATAATGGTACATTATTAAGCGAGTTAAGTAAATTATTTACCTTATCTGAGTCTGAAGAATCTCCCAAAAAGATAACATCTCTTCAGGCAGATTTGAGTCAGGAAGAACCTGAAATGGCTGACCTGAGAATGGTGCCTTGGTATTCTCAGGCACAAACAAAAAAGAAGTCATCGGGCAAATCGTTATGGACGGGCATTAATATGTCTGCCGGAACTTTTGATCCTAATGTAAGTAGTAATTCTTCAGCAAATGTTCAACCCAGTGGCCTTGTTTCTGATGTTGAAAATACAACCGGAAATGAAAATGTGCCATTGACAATTGGACAAGAACGCAGTGGTACATCGCTAGGAGTAGGGGTAAATATTGGCTCACAAATTAGTGAAAAGGTTGTTATTTTCAGTGGCTTGAATTATCTCCAGCAAACTACTTCCAGTTCGTCAAATGTAGTAGCCAATGCAGGGCAAGCAAGAGCGGTTAGTTCTTACAATCAGTTGAGTAGTTCGGAGAGTTTGGCAATTACGAATGACTATGAAATCGAGAATACTTATGAGTCAGTTTCCATACCTGTGCAGGCAGGATATTATCTTCTGGATAGAAAATTTAACATACTTCTAACGGCTGGTGTGGCTAACGATTTTTTT
>NZ_JAVJUY010000231.1:0-13633 GCF_040220315.1 Fulvivirga sp. | reverse complement strand
TTCAACTTTTGTATTAAAGCCCAACGAAGGATACTTTTTTAAGTTCTGAGAAGTAGAAAATTAGCAATAATTGACAAATGAATTATTGACATTCGGTTAACAAAGAATGTCAATAATTCCTTGAGTATATGAAAATTTAGGACTATAAACTGCGTACTGATGAGAGTTGGCGTTAGTATGATATCGAATTATCTAAAATTGGCCAATTAAAATTAACAAGTGTAGTAATCACTAAACCATATTTTTGATTCTTTTAAAATACTCAGATGGTTTCTCATCACTAAACTCTTTAAAAGCTCTGTAAAAAGAAGTTTTACTTTTAAATCCCACACTTTTGGCCACTCCAATCAAGGTGTAATGATTAAACTTCGGATTACTTAACCTGGCTTCCATTTCTTTTATACGCAATAAATTAAGCATCATAGGTATTGAATAACCCAGTTTTGAATTTACTTGTTCACTCAAATTTCTAGTTGATAATTTTAAGCTTTTGGCAATGTTGTATGGCTGAGTATTAGGGTCTAAGTGCAGCTCGCTTTCAATTATCCAATCTACAATTTCCTTTATACTACCATCCAGGTTAACAAGTTTATCATCCCATATTCTAACATCCTTAATTGGATATTTTAATGCATTAGGATTAGATATAATAAGAATCAGCCAGCCATATATGAATAGAAAGAATAGATAGTTCTTGGCTGTATCTGCTATATAAAAATACTGATTACTTGTAATTAGAATTATCATGAATGTTATTGAGAGAACCAGGTATAAACTGTTTAATGCTAAAAACCACTTTAACCAATCGGCCAACTTAGAATATATTTTTTTGTAACTCAGATCATATTGCCTTCTTATAGTTTCAATAATTAATATTGAACAAACCAGAATCTGCAAGTCGAAAATGAGAGTTGCCGCAATTGGAGAAGGAGCTTCAATCTTACCGGCATATGCTGTTAACTTTATTTCACTATTGTATTTCAAAAAATTAAATATGCCTGTATAATAATAGACCACGATAGCTGGGATGAGGTGTAAAAAATCAAACTTTTTAAAACCATAACCTTGAGTTAATTTTCTAACTAACAAAAAGAAACTTGGCATTATTAAATAATGCGAGAACGTGAACAAAAAATAAGAATTTGGGTAAAGCGTATAAACTTCAGGTGTCCTTCTAATAAACATGTCGAGAAACATCATTGAAAAACACAACAGGCAAATAGCAACAAACCAATTATTGCTAAGCTTTTCCTTAAAATAAAAAGCCAAGCCCGTGAATATTAGGCCATTAATGGCCATTAGCAGAAATACAAGGGCACTCATTGAAAGTGTCATGGGTTCAAATTTAGCATAACGGCACTAATACGAGCCGGACAAAAGCCATTAAATAAGATATACCAATGAGAAATGAATCAATAAAATGGTTCCGTTTTTGGTAAATGATGTCCCACAACTTTATTGAGAATGACTATTGTGACATTTTCCGGTTGGTCAATCTCAATAATAATGAATAACGGACATAAACCATTCAATAGTTTTAATCAAACTACTATCACTCATTTTAAAGGTTACGAACTAAATGGTATTATAAAAAAGAAAAACTGCGCACTTTTAATACTCAATCAGGGAGCTATCAATTTGGAGTTTAGTTCATTACAGAAAATTGAATACCTTACTCGCCAGGAATTTATAATTATTTCGCCTGCACAACTAGTGCAAATAAAAACAGTTATGCCCTCCAAAGGGGTTTTTATTGAATTTTGTACAGAAAACAAATTTTCTGGATTGGATTTCATGATGGAGATTAAGATACCGATAACATCTGGATATTATTCAAATCTTTGCTTTGATGAAGTGTCAACTTTACATGTCAATTTAATTTCTGAAGCGATAATGAATTACATCCATCAGCTTCATGATTGGGGAAATGCCATTCATTATTCAAAAAAAAACACAAAAAAAGATGTACTAACTAAGCTACTGAAAGCCAGGGTTATCATTGAAAATGAATATCAAAAGCAGATAGATGTACAGTACCTTGCAAACAGTGTAGCTATGTCAAAATTCAATTTTATAAGAAAGTTTAAGGAGGCATTTGGTTTTACGCCTCAGCAATATATACTCCAAAAAAGAATTAGTTTTTCTCAACTAAAATTGAGATCCAACAAAACGTTAAGTATTACAGATTTGGCCAATTTATCTGGTTTTCAAAACATCTATCACTTTAGTAAAACATTCAAAAAAATGGTTGGTATTTCGCCATCCTATTATCAGATATCTACTTGAGTGTTTATTGAATTATACTATTCATACTTCAACGATCTTACTGGATTAATTCTGGCTGCTCTAAAAGTTTTATAACTCACTGTTAATAATGCAATAGCTACAACTGTAAGAGTAGGCCATAGTATGAAAGAAATTTTAATAGGTGTTTTATATGCAAATTCATTGAGCCAGAGATAAATCAGGTAGGTGACGAATGGAATTGTTACTAATGCAGCAACGAATACAAGCTTAACATAATCTTTAAGAATTAGTACAACAATGTTTAAAACGGAAGATCCCAAAACCTTTCTTACACCAATTTCTTTTGTACGTCTGGAAATTGTATAAGATGACAATCCAAATAAACCTAAACAGGCAATAATCAAAGCCAGAAGTGTAAAAAAGCCTACGATCTTCTTTAACATTAATTCCGATTCATATTGTTTAGCAAATGATTCATTTAAGAAGAAAAATTGAAAAGGGCTTTCCGGAAAAACAGATGCCCAGCTGGCTCTTAGATCATCTACTAAAAAGTCTAAATCTGATTGTTTGGAATAATTAATTGTGTAATATTCTTTCTGCAATAAGTCTAATTGAAACACAAAGGGCTTAATGTTTTCACGTAATGAATAATGATGATAATTACTAGCAACACCAATTATTTCGTAAACTTTGTTGTTCCACTCAATTTTTTGGGATATTGCATCTTCGGGGTCAGTAAAACCCAACTCTCTTATTGCCAATTCTGACAAAACAAGAACTTGATTATCCTGATCAGAATTATTGAAATTTCTACCCGCTAGTATTTGTATATCATAAACATGCATAAAATTTTCATCCACCCCTATTAAATAAAAGGATTCGTCATTATTATCTAGTTTGCCAACTTTTTTAACATTACTCATTCTGCTCGTCCAAATTCCTGGGACACTGGAAGAGACCGTAACTCCCGTTATTGAAGCCTGATTTACTAACTTTTGAATAAATGGATCGGTGGTAATTTCCTTCTTTTTATGGGTTTCCAATCTTGGACTTTCAATTATAATTTGCCGCTCAAGTCGAAAGCCCAGAGGCTGATTTTGAACATATTCAATTTGTTCATAAACAGCATAAGCTATGATCAATAAACCAATAGAACAGGCAAATTGAATTACCACCATAATTTGTCTTAACCTGCTAGAACCAAAACCCTTTGAAGAAATACCTTTTAATGAATTGATGATGCCCGATGAGGCCATTCGATAAGCTGGATATAATGAACTTGAAATTGTTCCTACAACTATTGTTAAGAATACAATCAACCAAAAGAGATGGTTGGTAACTAAGGATTTTTCAATCGATACACTTGTGATGTCAGTATAATATGGAGCGAGAATAAAACTTAACAGAATGGCCAACGCCATGGCTACCAAATTCAACAAAAATGACCCCACCAAAAACTGATAAATAAGGGACAGTTTATTTGAACCAAGGGCTTTGCGTATTCCTACTTCTTTTAACCGCTCAAGAAATTTAACTGTACTGAGGTTGACAAAATTCAGGTAAGCAATAACCAAAATCATGATTCCAGTTATTAATAAAAAGTAAACAAGTTTAGCGCTGATATTTTGTTCTATTTCATACGCCAGGTTTGAGTATAAGTGAATATCCTCTATGTGTTGCAAACCAAGGGAATAGGCCAGTCCATCGCGATTGTTTAAAAAATAAGTGTCAACGAATGCATTGAATGAATTTTCTATATCTGAAATATCAGAATTTGGTCCGACTCGTATATAGGTTAAATATAGAGGCCACCTCCACTCATTGGATTTAGTTTCCCTTAAGTTTTCTATTGTACTTAAGGAGACAACCATTTCAGTTTTTAGGTGTGTGTTATGTGGCACATCTTCAAATACCCCAGTAATTAATAAATCGAAACTGTTTGTTTCTTCATTTAGCTGAATAAATTCACCAACAGCCTCATTAGTACCAAATAATTTTTTAGCCAATGAGCTCGAAATAATTGCTGTATTGGGTTTCTCCAGTTGGCCTTTGCTATCATTTGTTAGAAATGAATAGGTAAAAAAATCAAAAACTGAAGGATCAGCATACACGATACCCTTTTGTGAAAATGCATCATCTTTATGCCTAATAATTGCATGCCTATCTAAATAGTAGATTCTTAAATAATCTTCAATACTTTCAAACTCTGATTTTAACAATGGGCCAACTGTAATAAAATTGGTTGCCATCATTGCTGCACCGTCATTATTCAATTCTGAATTTAACGTTACTCGATATATGGTTTCAGAATTTTTATGGTGGGTATCATAACTCAGTTCAAAAACCACATATTGGAGTATGAAAAAGCAAGCCAACATACCTAATGCTAACCCCATAACATTAATAAAGGAGTACATTTTATTTTTATGTAAGCTTCTAAATGCCGTAATGAAGTAGTTTCTAAACATGATTTTACTATTAAGCTGTCATTTGAAGTTAGTGTATTCAATAATCATTGAAGTCAAAGTGGTTTGTCAAAAGTTACTTATCTCTTAAACTTTGTTTCTAACAACCCTTGCTCTGTTAGAAAATCTACCATATCCTGACTTTCCTCACCTCCCTTATTCGCATAATGCAATAGACTGAAACCATGTGGCCCTTTCGAAAAGATTAACTTGGGATATGCTTCTAAAATAGGTTTCACTAGCTTTTCTCTTCCAAGCATGGTCAAAATAAATAAATTAGTCCTGGCTCCCTTATCCATTAAATAAGAAACTATCTCTTTGTCGCCAACATGTCCAGCACCCTCAATTGCTTCTTCAAAATCGCCATTCCCCCAGTCATGTCTACAATAAAGAAGATTTGGTTCCTCTTCAAGCATTAACTTAACCTTAGCTAAATCATTATGACCTGCCTTTACAAATTCCTCAATTAAACCAAGATCAATCTTAGTATTACCATCCTTTGCTTGGACTGGTTTATTAAAAGTGAAATCCGGAAATAGACTTACTATACCAATGGATTTAATAAAGCTTTTTCTGTTCATAGCTATTTTGATCAATGCCTATTGCTAGGTACAAATCACTGAGCTGAATGGTTTGTCAAATATTGCTTATTTGAAGATCAATAAACCTGAAACAAAGTCAATTCAACCAAATATTCTCTATTTTAATCCTCTAACATCTTATACAATCATTGGTAAAATGAAATTACATGTCTGTTTCTTTTTTATAATGTTATTTGTGATTTCCTGTCAACGCAACGGATCTGGTAGTGATTCTCAAAAAGTTGACTTTGAAATAAAATGGATTACAAATCGGGGTTTAGTAAAATGCGAATCAGTTTTGTTAGATAGGCCAAACAAATTGCTATATGTAAGTAACTCAGCTGAATATAATTTTAAAGGTTTAGGGTTTATTTCCAAGTATTCTTTAGATGGCGATTTGATTGACTCATTGTGGGTTTCAGGCTTATTCAGGCCAACCGGAATGGCTATAAAGAACGAGAGATTATATGTTTGTGATATTAATCGTTTGGTTGAAATTGATGTGAACAAAGGAACAATATTAAATTTTTATACGATTGAGAGCACTCAAACTCCAGGCTTAAATGACATTGTGATTACGGATAATGGAGAATTTTACTTAACAGCGTCTAATCATCATGCGATATATAAATTTGAAAATAATCAACTAATAAATTGGATAGTTGATTCAACCAGACTTCTATGGGCCAATGGCATTATATCAAAAGGCAACAAGCTAATAGTAGCCGGTGAAGGGTTGGCTAGTATTGATATATATTCTAAGGAGATTGAGATAATTCCTACAGATTCTATCAATGATTTTGATGGAATTCAACCAGCTTATGATAATGGCTATTATTTATCTTCTGCTGGTGGCAGCAATTGCATCTGGCATTTATCTAAGGGTGGTAAATCTGAAGTAATTTTAAGTAGTGACATGTATATAGCCGATTTCTTTTTTGATGAAGAAATGGGTCTCTATGCACCTCAAGGCAATATTTCAGAACAAGATTACCAGTTGGTTCTATATTCGCTCACAACCCATTAGTCAGTATTATTTGTCAAATATTGCTCGTTTTTCTTCATCTTAAACATTTGAAAGTTCGACACTGTCTCACCAGTAAAAAACAAGACTATGAGAACTTATATATTACTAACACTAATTTCTGTATGCCAAATAGTGAAAGCTCAAGTAACAATAAATGGGCAAATACTTGATAAGCAAAGCATGAAACCAATACCATATGCTAATATTGGCATAACAAAGTCGAATATAGGTACAGGTGCATTCGAAAATTCGAAATTAAATTCTTAAAAACACAAAAATAGATATATCTACTAAGTCAAATTATGATTTAGAACTTGTTTAATTAAAAATTGAATTTCGTTAGATGAATAATAAATTTGTCATTAATTGCTTATTTTTTACGGTTTCGTGAAATATTTCTTATCATATGCAACTCGTAAGCTTCTTTTATCTCTTTAATTCGAAAAGAATGTTAAGAGATGATTGTAACCAATAACTTGTCATTAGTTCTGCTTGCAGGCGCATTGCATGCCTTGGTTTTAGGGGTTTATTTCATTTTGAAACCTACTCCGGTGAAAAGCCTAGGTTATTTCTTGTTGGTCATTTTTACAGTGATTTTTGAAATATTTCTTAATGAAAGCGGGGTCATGAAACATATATTGATCCTCAGAAACTTTTCGGAACCGTTAACATTTCTTGTAGGCCCTCTTGTCTACTTTACATACTGTGAAGCTACGAACCGACCAATACTCGGGAAGTATATTCATTTAATTCCATTTTTACTTTACAGCCTTTGGCACATCTATTTAGTAGGTACCTACTGGGATTCACTATCCAGTTTATATGCATCAAATTATTCTAATCTTGTTCAGTATTCTGAAGAGTACCCCCTGTCCATACATGCGATTCTTACCTTATCTCAATTGGGTATTTACACATCTTACACGTTCTTTCAATACAGGAAAAATCCTGAAACCAACTCTTGGATAGAGTTCTTTATTTGGGGATATGTGGCATGCTTTGTCAGTTATGGAGTCATTGCGTTCCTTTTTCCACTTGCCGGAAACGAATCATATTATGCAATTATCATCATGCTATATGTATATGGCATATCCTATTTTGCTTTAAGATATCCTGCCTCATTCATCTTTAAAAGAAAGTATGCCGAGTCTCCCCTGGATGACAAGATAAAAAAAGAACTACTGAGAAAATTATCCCATGAGATGAGAGTGAATAAATGGTATACAATCCCCAACCTAAGCTTGGACAAATTAGCCGTTGAGATTGATATTTCCAGACACTATTTATCACAAGTCATCAATGAAGAGTTTAACACAAACTTCTCCCAATACCTAAATGAACTCCGAGTGGAGGAGGCAAAAAAACTGTTAAAAAGACCCGATTTAAGTCATTTGAAATTGTCCGAGATTGGATTAATGGCAGGTTACAATTCAAAGTCCTCTTTTTATCACTATTTCAAACTCAAGGAGAATACAACCCCTCTGGCGTATTCCAAAAGTTCGACTTTATAGAGTTGGACAACCATAGAAGTATTTTCATGGTCGCGGTATTCTGATATCATAATTTGTTTCGATAAAACTCAAAATCAAAAATATTATGAAAAGAATAATTCTACTTATCAAAGTCCTTTGTATCAGTATGATGTCATTTGCCCAATCTCCATTTGAAGGGTTGAGTAATGAGCAAGTTCTTGAAGACCTTCAATATTTGAAGAAACAGTTAACCACCCTTCATCCGGAACCTTTTTTGTTTGTTACAGAAGAGGAGTTCAATCTGAATTTTGAAACGATTAAATCCAGCTTACATTCTATGTCTGACAATGAAAAGCTGGTCGCGTTTCTTAAATTAACGACTTCATTAGGTCAGGGACATTGCAATCTTCGGCCGTTTGATTCCTATCATCGTGCACCCATAAGCTTCAATATGATTGATGGTCAATTTAGAATAGTGGTTATTCATGAGAAGTATGCTAAATATTTAGGAGCTATTCCAATTGCTGTTAATGAGATACCATTTGAGGAAGTAAAGACCAAACTAAAAGGTGTGATCCCAAAACATGAGACAGAAATATTTTCTAATGGTTGGATTGCTTATTACTTGAGTGTTCGGGAGATGTTGAATGGACTGGGAGTCATTCAAGAATCGAGCAATATAACATATAAGTTGAAGTTAGATAATGGCGAGGTACATGATTTGACCTTACCTACTTACTCTAGGGAAGAGTTAAGTGAAGTTAAAAGGGTAAACGCTTTTGACGAACGCCCTTTATATATGCAACGAGAAAATGAGTTTGGAGCAAACGGTGGCCAGGGTCTGTGGGTAAAGCAATTGGATCATCTCCTCTATTTTCGATTCTCAACCTACACACCGACCAAAGTGTTTAAAAAATTCAGAAAGATCATTCGCAAAGCAATAAAGGAAGACACTTCGGGTAATCTGCTGATAGACTTAAGAAGAAATGGTGGTGGGGATTTCATTCGGGTGAGAAAACATTTTTTACCCACACTTGAGAAAGCAGTCAAAAAGAGCGGAATCAAAGTATATGTTGGAATAGGGGAAGGCACTTTCTCCGCTGCAGTATCTAATGCTACTGATTTTGTGAAGCAACTGAACGGCACGTTGATTGGAGAGCCAACCAGTGGAAGGCCGAACGGCTACCAGGATAACTGTGGATTCACTTTACCAAACAGTAAAATCCCAGGGTCTACCGCGTGCGTTTACCGTAAATTCATTGAAGAAGATACTCCAGGTTTATTCCCTGAGATAGAAATACCACTTACTTGGGAAGATTACAAAAACGGTAGAGATCCGTTACTTGAGTATTTTATTGATTATTAATGTTCTCCTTACTTTCTTGCCAAAACTTAAACTTAATCTCAAGGGACTCGGACAGTATCTGAGCCCCTTTTTTTGTAAGTTGATATGACTTTCGCCTTTTTCCGCCTCTGACGGGCTTACTTGCTTCCCAATGTACACTTAAATATCCCTTCCTAACAAGGCGCGATAGAGGGGTATGTACTACAGCATTGTTTGCTTTTTTATTGGATACATCCTGAAGTGATTTGACAATATTAGTAGAATTAGTTTCATTTTTTAGTAAGTGGTACAACCTCAGTTACTTTGGGGATTTCGATGTTTTAATATTATTTCAATTCCACAAAAAAGCCAGCAACTTTCGTTAGCTGGCTTTAATAAATCTATTTAGGTGGCTTACTATAGTCAATAGTATGAAAAAACATGGTGTCTGTTCTTCCAATTGCATCGGTTGCTACCAATTCAAAGAAATGGTTTCTAGAATTTTGCGAAGAACCGATTGATATTGAATTACCTTCTATAATTGTTCCGCTTGGCGCATTTAGTAATTCAAAAGTTAGATCATCTGCATTATGATTTTGAAATGAAAAGCTACTTGTATTCGTTTTTTCCAGTTTAATAGTTTTTCCTCTAAGCGGGTAAAATCTTGGTCCATAGTCCGTATTTTCACCTACTTCGAAATTAATCACTTTCTTTATGCCCTGAAATTCTACAATTAGTTCCCAAATACCCTGATCATCACTTGTGACAGATGAGAATTCAAACTCATGAACATCCCATGCAAAGCTTCTAAGGCCAATTGTCGTAGATTTTGAGATAAATTCACTACCATCAGGTTTATTTATAATAACATTATAATCACCAAATGCGCCTTGATAAAAAAGCCACACTTTAATATTGCTCTCATCATAACTTACAATAGCAGGCCTTGCAGGTTCTTCTTTGCGTATTTTAAGGGCACTTTCTAATTGGTATGTTCCATTAGGTATATTATCTAAGGTAATATCAAAGTCATAAATTTTCACTTCATCCGATCCCTTATACTCTGTTTGCTCTTCCCAAATACCTACAAACGAATTACAATTACCATCAAATGGATCTCTCGGTGTATTGTTCTTTTCACGTATTTCGAAATGCAAGTGAGGGAAAGGAGTAGCTCCTGAACTACCAATCATACCTAAAATCTGGCCTTTTTTCACTTGGTCACCAACTTTTACAGAAACGGAGTTGGTTCTTAAATGAGCATACCACAAACTCCTCCCATCTGCGTATTTTACTTGGATCATGTTTGGGTCATGAGTATAGGGAGTTTGATAGGTTCTATCGTAATTAGTATCATCAACGAATGCCACTTCACCATCCGTTGCTGATAAAATAGGGTATCCCCTATCCATTTCCTGAAAACTATACGCACTGATGTCTATTCCTGTATGTCCATCATAGGTGTGTCCATTACACATGTGATCCCTCTTGCCTGAGCCTGATTGATTATCAAAGTAGTTCATAAGAAAAAGGCCGTCATCAAGATTGTGAGCCAAAGGCCAAGCTAACTTAATTGGTTCAGGGGGTGAAGGTGATTTATCATCATCTACACTACCGGTTCCAGTTCCTGTTCCATTGTTTGTGGGAGGATCTTCATCTTCGCTGCATGCCGGTACCAATGCCAATAAAACAGATAAAATAATTATGTGGTATTTCATATCAGATTAATTTAAAGACTCAACAATAGCTGCAATTGCTGACCAATTATCTCTTTGCTGCTGGTCCGCTGTTGTACCGTTTACTGTAGCAACGGAAGACGTTGTAATCACAAGATCTTTCTCTGGAAAAACGATAATATTTTGTCCACCATAACCTGCTGTCATATACCCATCTAAACCTGCCATTTTGATATCCCACCACAGATATCCAAACCATTTGGATTCGGCATCTGGTCCAGTATTCAAATAGGAACTGAAATTAAATTGTGGTGTTAACATCTCATCTATAAACTCTTTCGGAACAATTTGCTGATTATCAAACACACCTCCATTCTTTACCATAAGGCCTATATTCATCATTCCTCTAGCCGGAATAAAGCTAAAGCCGCCCGCTAAATAATAGCCTGTTTCAAAAGGTATCCAGTTTGAATTTGTAATGCCTAATGGGCTAAATAGGTTTTCTTTAGCATAATCATAAATTGTTTGACCTGTTGCTTCCTGAAAAATTACGGACAACATCTGCAGGTTGGGAGTACTATAGTCAAAAGTAGTGCCCGGTTCTGAAATTAGGTCTCTGGAAAGTAGCGCCACAATCTCATCTTCAACTTGAGTCCAGGCTGCAAATTCGTTTTCTTTATAAGCCAAACCAGATGACATAGTAAGTAAATCCCGAACTGTGATATCCTTCTTTGCCTGTTCCAAACCGTCTAAGTATTGGGCAGGAAGGAATTCGCCTAATGTAGTTTCAAGTGTAAAATACCCTTCATCAATTGCCTGACCACACAATAATGCCAGAATACCTTTTGTTACAGACCGTACATCCTGAGGATCTGTCATTGTTTGGCCATTTAAATATTCCTCTTTAATTATCTCATTCTCTATATTCACTATCAGTGTATAAAGATGAGGCAGTTCCTTCGCCTGCTCCACAGCTATAGTAAGCTTATTTTCTAGTATAAGGATTTCAGAGATTTCTGACTCACCATCAGACACCGTAATTGCCACAATATGATCATCATATAGGGTCAGGTTGTCAAACTCTAGAACCATTTCTTTATCAGCCTCAGCGTTAATTTGACCAATATCAACCGGTGTACCGTTATTGCCATCCGTGCCATTTTTTACTTGCTCTGGTGTTGGGTTTGGAATTGAATTTGATTGTACAATAAAAAATACTGTACTTTCCTTATTTACCTTTACTGAGACACGACCGCTATTTTGAGTATAACTGCCTATTCTTGGATAACCTTCGGCAAAAGATAATTCAATTGGTGGTGGTTGAGGATCTTCAGAATCATTTGAATCACACTTAAACAGTACTATAGCTGTAAGTGAGATTAATAAAAGTTGTAAATTAATTTTCATGGTACTCGTTATTTAGTTGTACATTGGATTTATCAAGTTCTGCTTGATTCCTATTGTCAACTGAATGCTGTTTATTCTACAAGTTCGATTACCCTGATTGCAACAGGGCTGATCACTCCCCCATTAGGATTGCTACCATCCACATCATTGATATAGATATATTTACCATCAGCGCTGAATGCCAAGTCATTTGGTAGAGAAAATGACGCTTCACTTAAGGATCCATCGATAATGCCTCGCTGCCCGTTTCCAGCAAAGAGGCTTACTTGCCCGGTGAATGAAACCCGATGTATTTGATGGCGACTACGGGAGATTACATAAATATAATTGTCATTAATTAGGAGGTGGCCATTGTTTTGAGCTGGCAATGTGGCAAAATTGCTTGCTTTTCCATTCGGTTCAATTTTCACCAAAATGCTATTATTAAAATTGGCCACATATAAATTACCATCACTGTCCATGTCGATGCCATTAGGACAAGTAAAAAGACCTCCACTTGAAAAAGTAGACATCACTCCATCTGAAGTTAATTTACTGATTGAATTTCCACTACAATTACAAATAAACATATCCCCATCGGGTGCAACTACAACTCCTACTGGTGCCTGAAGACCTGATGCAATTGTTGAAACATTTCCAGATGGTGTAACCTTGTGAATTGTTCCGGCCGCAATACTAGATTGAATAAGATTGCCCTCTAAATCGAAATCATTTCCCGATGCTCCAAGAAACCCATCCGCAAAAATTGAGACTTCTCCTTGAGGGGTTATTTTATAAACTTTAGTGCCCCATGGATTACCACTGGTGGAAGATCCAAAATCAGCCATATAGATGTTTCCATCATTGTCAACATCCATACCGCCCGATCCTGCATTGATACGAGCAATTGTACGAACCAAATTCTTTTGAGCAAGTTCAATTACCGGGGAAGATTTAGAAAGCTTTCCGCCTAAATTACTGTCATCAATGGCTAAGGAGAGTACAAAAATTACATATGGTGTATTCTCTTTTATAATATCACCTTCAATGTCTAGAAATTCTGAAGGTAGTTTTATAGTGAATGTAGAAGCAGTTTTTTGAATAATGAGATAGTTGCTGTTTGTTAGTGATTTTAAAGAGTCGAATTGGTCTGACATTGATTCCTTTACTAAAAAAAGTCTGAATTCTTTAATTAGCTCCAGCTCCTTTGGTTTTGAAAATGATATTACCAAATCAGAAGCATCTCCAGCATTGCCCAGGTCTTTTGCTTCAATATTTGAGACTGAACCTAATACTTCACCAGCTTCTGGCAGTTGGGGAGTTGGATCATTAGCGTCATCGCTGCTAGAGCAATTGACAACAATCAAACAAAGTAGAATACATGTTAATTTTAGTAACGCTTCCTTCATTTTAGGTTTATTTT
Source organism: Fulvivirga sp. (assembly GCF_040220315.1). Taxonomy (GTDB): domain Bacteria; phylum Bacteroidota; class Bacteroidia; order Cytophagales; family Cyclobacteriaceae; genus Fulvivirga. The sequence goes on along the minus strand of NZ_JAVJUY010000231.1, from coordinate 32 downwards.
AATTATTGAAACTACTAAGTGCTGATTGATCT
>NZ_JAVJUY010000230.1:0-8009 GCF_040220315.1 Fulvivirga sp. | reverse complement strand
TAATAATCACTCCTGAACCTGAACCTACTCTAGGACCTTGTCTGTAACCACGATCATCTCTAAAGAATGGTCCGAAAAAATCTCTGAATTGTTCTGGTATTTGATTATACTCGTTTCCTCTAGCACTTTGTCGTGCGTTTTGAGTTGATCTGATGTGAACTACGGCATCCATTACCTTATCTGCAGCATCAGTAAAATTTGCTGGTACTTCAACTACCTTTGTATCTGTATTGTATTTTGCTTGTATGGCTGGCGTGCTGTTTACATGCTCTAACTGAAAAGAAGCATCCTGATTCATTAACTGGTAAGAACCCACTGTTATTGCACTCCCCATAATGGCCGCTAAAACCAACGACCCGAAATTCTTAATCTCCATAATTTGACCTATTTTGTTGTACATCATGAACGTCTTTCAAAAAGCACGCCATTTACCCTTGAATTACGCCCAGCAAAGCCAGACGTTAACTTTTTTAACATTTTTTAATAAAAATGCCGACAGCGGATTGCCATCGGCATGCTTTTCTCTTTAATTCTTAAGAAATACTTATTAATCTGGAAGCTTTTTGCTTTGCTTCTTCTTTCTTAGGAATTTGAATCATCAAAAGGCCATTTTCATACTTGGCTTTAATTTTATCATTTTCTACCGTTTGAGGCAGCGTAAATGATCTTTTGAATGATTGGTAATAAAATTCTCGCTTAGAATAATTTACATCCTTATTCTCATTTGTATCCTCTTTCTCGTAAGAGATCGTTAACAATTGATTGTCTAACTCTATTTTGAAGTCTTTCTTATTCATGCCTGGCGCTACCATTTCTACTAAGTAGTTATCTGCATTTTCTGCAATGTTTACTGCAGGCATTGTATTAGCTGTGTTTTGATCATTGTTCAAAAACCAGTCTCTTCCGAAGAAATCATCAAAGAATGTCGGAAATAAATCATTTGTTCTTCTAATAAGTGTCATAATTCCTCCTTTTTATGGTTTTAAATAATTTACTAAAAAGCCTCAAATGAAATGCCACTCAAATTTTAGACGCAAAAAAAGCCAACTTGTCAGAAGTTGGCCGTAAAACACTAGTGATCAGGACAATATGTCTTATTTGTTAATCAATTCTCCATTTTCATATTCATACTCGATTGTCACATTTCCCTGCTGATCGTACCATTTAGATACACCGTGACGTACACCATTGGCATAGTTTCCTTCTTCCATTAAATTTCCTGTATCGTAGAACATTTTCGAAACTCCTTCAAGTTTTCCATTCACAAAGTTTTTCTCTTCTTTCACCCTCGAGCGATTGAATTTGGTCCAGGTGCCATGCAATTTGTCGTTATAATAACTTGCCGAAACCATTAATTGTCCTCGATCATCAATCTCTGTGTAAGAACCCTGTTTTAGGCCCCCTACATAACCAGTCACTGATTTCACCAATCCGTTCGAATGAAACTCTGTCCAGGTGCCATTTCTTTTTCCCAATAAATAATCCCCTGAATTAACAATGCCGTCAGGATCAGTGTATGTTACTTTAACTAAATCCGGGCTTCCCTCATAAGGCTCCTTTGTGGCATTGGATGGAAGCTCTGCTAATCCCTCAATGGTAGCTTCACTGAACTCTGCAGATTGATTACAGCCAAACAAATAAAACGCAATAACTACTAAACTTAATTTCTTCATGATTAATGTACTTGTTAATGTGATTTAAAGTTCGCCTACAAAATTAATAATTTTGGATAATTCAGGTTTTGAGTAAAATGTTTCTTTTATAATTTCCCATACCCTAATTATCTATTTTACATGCTAAACTAGATGATATGAATGTGTTAATTCAATGATATTTAAAGAATACAAGCCAAGTATACCGCTAAAAAATTATATTGTTAATTACTGGATTGTATCTGGAGAAGGTACAACCCCATTTGAACAGAAAGTAATACCAGATGGCTATCCTGAGCTGATTTTTCATTTCGGGGATAACTATGAAATTAGGCTCTTTGATAAGTGGGAGCTACAGAGTAAGTGGCTGTTTTCAGGCCAAATAAGTAATCACTTTTATCTTAGAAATACAGGGGTGATTGATATGTTGGGGATTAAACTCCAGCCGTGGGCACCAAAGCAACTTTTCGGATTAGATGTAGGTGGCTTTACTGACAAAGTTATATCTATTAGCAATTTTACTTCTGCTGAATTAGATGCATTGAAGAGCATTATAGCTAATCTTTCAAACACGATTGTTAACCCCGAAATTTTGGATCAATACTTTCAGCATTTAATAGAGAATAACACTAGAAAAGATGGACATTTTATTGCTATTGTTAGTAAAATCATAGAATCCAAAGGTCAAATAAAAATAGATGAGTTAATTACTAATGCTGGAATAAGTAGAAGAAGCTTTGAGCGTAAGTTTGTGAATATAATAGGCCTTTCCCCAAAATATTTCTCACGTATTATCCGGTTTAATAACATATTTAAACTGATACAGGAGGGTGATTCTTCATGGTGTCAGGTAGCCCTTCATTCGGGATATTACGATCAGGCTCATTTCATTAAAGAGTTTAAGAAATTTACCGGTGAGAAGCCATCTACCTACGGGCTTGATGATGATTCTTTAGCCAATTTCTTTTTGAAACGAAATTGACGCATTTATACAATCTTTCGTGATTAGCATTTTACATATTTGCTACAAAAACATCATGAAACTATTAATACTACCTCCTCTAATTTTCTTGATCTGTAGTTGTCAGGCTCAAGATCAATTTGACTGGCTCAATGGCCAATGGGTAAACCAAAAGAATGGGTCTATCGAAGAATGGGTTTTACATTCGGACGAATTAATAGGGAAAGCTTACGGTGTTGAAAACGGTGATACCACCATTTATGAAACGCTTACCATCACAAAAAAGGAAGACGATTGGTTTTATGTGGCAGATGTATCTCACAACTCCGAACCAACCCATTTTAAAATGACCCTCATTGAACCCGGCCATTTCATTTGCAAAAACCCAGACCATGATTTCCCTAAACAAATAGAGTACATATTGAAAGACGAAAGGCTGACTGTTACCATTTCAGATGACCAAAAAGCTATTAACTTTGAGTTTAAGCGTCCGTCTGATTAAATGCCGATAAGCGAGAAACTAGAACTTGGGTTACTTGGATTAATTGTATTTCAGTGTTTTTTCTTTGCTCTGTTCTTAACTACTCAAATAAAGAAAGAGAAGAGAAGTAATCTGTTTCTCGCTTTATTATTAACGGTTTTGGGCATTCACATGCTCTTTAATCTTTTAAGCGCAATTATCCCGTTTGAGGCAGATTCAAAGTTACTGATTGGCCTTAGCGCATTATACGGACCATTCATATATCTGCACATAAGGGCTTTACAGCTACGAAAATTTCCATTGAACCGAAAGGTTATATTTCATTTTTTACTTGCTCCAGTTGCTATCATTCTTTCAAATTTTGGTTGGGAGCCTCTTGAACTTAGCATGCGAATTTTAGTGTTGGTTCAAGTTTATGTTTACCTGATTCTTTCACTTACATCTATTAAACGTTACCAAAAAATAATAACCTACACACAATCGCAGTATCAGCGAATAAACCTGAACTGGGCATTTTACATGATCTGCTTCTGGATTCTCATAGCATTTGTAGACCTTGCGGGTAATATTTTTAGTTCCTATTCTTTATTGAGTTATGATTGGGCATTTACTATATTATTAGTCGCTATTTTCATTTTTGTAAACACATTGTTCTTTAAAGGGCTTGTTCAACCAAAATTATTCTTAGGCATTTCAACCAACGATGAAGAAATCTTTAAACAGGAAAACGAGCGATACAAAGACTCAACATTCACTGAACAAGACATCCTAAGTACGTCTAACGCCATTGAAAAGTGTCTTGAGTACAGTCGAGTTTACTTAGAACCAGAATTAAGTTTAGAACAGTTTTCTGCCCTTTTGAATAAACCTCCCCGACTAATATCACAAACCATCAACACCACCTATAAAACTAATTTTTCTGATTTTATTAATGAACAAAGGATTGAAGAAGCTAAAAAGCTGCTTAAAGAAACTAATGGTCTGAATGTTTCGGAAATACTATATGAGGTAGGCTTTAACTCCAAGTCTGCTTTTTATGAACACTTTAAGAAAAAGACCGGATTAACTCCCAATCAGTTCAAAAAAGAGCAAAAATAAATCCTGAATCACGTTTCCGGACGACTTTAATAATAGAATAGCGTTGTATTGAATCAAATTTAATTGATTGATATGGCGAGACTCTGCAAATATATTTTAGCCGCCTTTTCACTAGTAGTTTTACCCAGGGTATTGGCAGCTCAAATAGCCATTAGTGATAAAGAATGGAATGAAGACTTGGTATATTTAAAAGAACAGATATTAAAAACCATTCCTGCAGTTGATGAAAATAAACTGGCCACTGATTTTGATTTACTGAAAATTGACTTCGAGAAGTCAAACAATTCTCAAAAATTAATGGCAATACAAAAGTTTTTGGCCGGGCTTAATGATGAAGGCAATAAACTGCTGCCAATTCAAGATGCTTTTGATAATGCTATTCTTCCAATTAAAACCTATTGGTTTGAAGATGGGCTATATGTACTAGATGCCATCGAACAAAATAAAGCATTAATTAATCAGAAGATTACAGCAATTAATGGTGTTGAAATTGACACACTTTATAAAATAATCGCGCCTTATCTATCTGCGGATAATGATAATTACCTGAAATACTTATACCCTTTCTATGTTCAAAATGGCCTTTGGCTAAAGGGAAGTGGTGTCTTGGCAGAAAATGCAAATGAAGTAAGTATAACTACAGAAAAAGAAAAAACCATCACTGTGTCGTTTTCTGATTACAGTACTTATTCACAGTTGAAACGTGAGTTGGTTGGAAATACTAGTGATCAGAATTATTGGAAATCGTACGATGCCATTACAAAAACTTTAACGGTTCAATTTCAGGCTATCATAGACAATGAAAAAGGCGATAATTTTTCAAAATTTATAAAGGGTATAGCTAAAGACCTCGATTCAAAAAAAGTGGATAAATTGATAATTGATAATCGATTTGGAGGCGGTGGTAATGGTTTTAAACTCAAGTCTTTCACTGATATTGTCAGGGATAACGAATCCATCAATCAGAGAGGCAAATTATTTGTTTTGACTAGTCGTGCAACACGGGGAACAGTGATGGAGCTTACTTCTATATTGGAGCTAAACACAAAGGCCGTAATTATTGGCGAAGGAACTGGTGAAGGTCCAAATTCAGTTGGTGATATAAAAGTTTTTGAACTGCCCAATTCAAAAGTTAAGATTTCTTTAACTCATAAGTTTTGGCCAACAACCTGGAGCACTGATAATAGGAAAGAGCTAAGTCCTGTTGTTGAAACTTCATATACGTCTGAGAAACATCTGAACAAAATCGACCCCTGGTTGGTCGCCATAAGCACTTTTAAAGCTGAAGAAAACTATTCCAAAATTCCTTCGGAATTATTAAAGCAACTACCCGGCAAGTACAAAGTAGGCGAAAACAACATCACTATCGAAGAGAATAATGGCCGTTTATTTCTATATATGAACAGAAAAATGATGAGCTTTTTTGAGATTCACAGTGAGTTGTATTTCAAAGAAGATGGAGAATTAACTACGGATATTGATGGTGTTGTATTACGATATAATACAGCAAACCAGAAACCAAAACAACTATCCTGGAAAGGTAAAACTCTAACTTTTCAGTAATTAATTTGATTAACCCTACCAAGCTTTAAAAGCTTAGTAGGGCTTTGTTCTACTCAATCAAGCCTAAATTCTATCGGTAATACGGTTTTCACTTTTACGGGCACTCCGCGCTGTTTGCCTGGGTTCCATTTAGGTGCTTTGGCTAAAAGTCTTAAAACTTCTTCGTCACAACCTGACCCTATTCCTTTAATAATTTCAATATCTACTAGTTCACCAACTTCATTAACAATAAACTGTACATACACTTTTCCTTCAATATCCATTTTTCTAGCTTTTGAAGGGTATTTTAAGTTTTTACCAATGAACTTGAGAAATTCATTCATCCCACCTAGAGGCTCCGGCATTTCTTCAACAATAAGAAAAGGTTCATCAGGCTCTTCGTCCGGCATTATATCTATAAAGTGTGGTTCGCCCAACAAATCATTGGGGCTTTCATTCTTTTTCAAAGGCTCTAACAATGGCTCAAATTCCTTAGGGTCTGGAGGTGCTGCCTTAACCCTAGTAGGGTCTGGCATCTTCAGTTTAGGCTTAGGCGGTTCGGGTATTTTGTGTTCTGTAATAGGAGGTAAATAAAGGTCTATTTTATCTACCTCCAATTCCGGTACATGCACAATTTTCTCTTCCACCTTATATTCAAAGGCGGCAACACAGAGCGTCAGGGCAATTAATAAGCCCATGTTAAAGAAAAGGCCTTGCTTGTTTCGCAGTTCCTTTTCTGGATTTTTACGTTTTTCCATAGTTATAGGTGTTTAGTAATTCTTCATTAAAAACACCCGGCCGGGACAATGCCTGAGCTTGCTTCTCAGGCTCATTATTATTCTGTTTTTCGATTTTGCTTAACGCGTAATAAGCAAAAACACTCAGTGCGGTGAAAAACAGCAACAAGAAAATTAATTTAATCAGTCTCTTTAATCTGCTGGATTTATGACGCTCCATTAGACTCGCATAGTCCTTATATCCTTCAATTCTCCTTGAAGTCATGCGTTGTCGTCTCAATCTGATATCATGTCTACCCATCAGTCGTTATACTTAATTTTAAACCGCTCTTTTAGCTTATCAATAGCTCTATAAAGCCTCATTTTAGCTCCACTTTCGCCAATATTCAAGATATAACTTATTTCTTTAAAGTTCTTTTCTTCAAAAAATCGTAGCTCCAACACTTCTACCGCCTCTGTTGGCAACTCTTTTAACACTTCCATCAGCTCAGCCAGTTTTTCTTCATCAAAAACTGCTTCCTCCTCTGGTTGAATAAACTCAAAAAGTTGTTCTTGCTCCAGACTAAATACTTTTTTGCGCTTCTGCTTGTTATAAAATTTGTTTACCTCGTTATGCGCAATACGGTACAACCAGGCAGAAAATGGCACCCCTCGATATTCATATTTTTTCAAACTTTGCATGGCCTTTAGAAATGTCTGCGATGTTAAATCATCAGAAATCGCTTCATCATCCGTTCTTCGTAAAATGAAGTTGAATATCCGTTCAAAGTATCTGTTATATACCTCGCCAAATGCCCTTGCATCGCGCTTAGCTCGGACAATCAATTCTTGCTCTTCGGCTAATTCCTGCTCAGACATGTAATTGGCATCGCTCACAGTTCCTAAGGTGATGGTCTTATCCATATAATCCTCCACATTCAAAAGGTCACAATTAATTTACATTTTTATATTCCCATTTCCGATCATCAAATATTTCATGGACAGCTAATTGATTTATAGTATTTTTAAATCCATCAATTCAACAATTGAAATATGAAAAACATTTATCTCTTTCTATTCCTATTCATAGGATGCACAGCTTACGCTAATTCCATAAACACTGCTAATAAAAACTCTGATGGTATCTCCGCAAAAACGGAGGGTATGAAAAAACAAGAGGGTTTCTTTAATTACTATTATGATTCAAAAACCGACAAGGTATTTCTTGAAATTGATAAACTGGATCAAGAGTTTTTATATGTGCAATCGCTAGCTGCAGGTATTGGTTCTAATGACATTGGGTTAGACCGTAATCAGATGGGGCGGGAAAGAGTAGTAAAATTTATCCGTAGAGGACCAAAAATATTAATGCTTCAGCCTAACTACAGTTATCTGGCCAAAAGCGATAATGAAGATGAGCGAAAGTCTGTAGAAGACGCGTTTGCTCAATCTGTATTGTGGGGATTCAGAGTAGAGGCTGAGGATAAAAATAAAGTATTAATTGACCTTTCTGACTTTTTAATGGATGATGCACACAATGTTTCGGGAAGATTAAAGTC
>NZ_JAVJUY010000229.1:0-1723 GCF_040220315.1 Fulvivirga sp. | reverse complement strand
TTGAGTCTGCTTTCCCGGGTTTTGGAAATTATATCTTATTAATCTGTATTTTATTCTTTGCTTCCTCGTCTTTATTCAGCTTTAGCTGGTATGGATCGCGATGCATGGCATTTTTAGTCGGTGAAAAAAACAAAGTGTATTATAACTATATCTATGTTGCCACTATCGTATTTGGTTCCATCGCATCGTTAAGCACAATATTTAGTTTAATAGATGGTGCTTTTGCTGTTATGGCCATACCTACCATGATATCGGCAATTCTTTTAGCACCAAAGGTTAAAAAGGAAGCCAAAGTTTACTTTGATAAAATAAAAGGTATAGACTAATTGTAATGAATTATCGTTAAAATTGAATTGAAATTAACTAGTGAGTCATATGCTTTTATTAAAGAATAAGCTAAGTGTATTTATAGTTCTAATCTTTGTGCTGACTACTGGAAATTCTTTCAGTCAGGGATGCAGCGATGCTGGTTTTTGTACGATGGGTGCTATGAAACCAAGCCAGATCTATACGAAGAAAATTAATTTCAAATTACGTTCAGCTGAGTTTAGCTACGGTCAAGGTAATACAACGATAAGTCCTAAAATAACAGCTGCCACAGTAGATTTAACCTTTGGCATCAACGAGGTTACTTCTTTTCAGTTAAAAGTGCCTTATTACTGGGTTACTGGAAATTTAGGCGAAACATCCGGACTGTCTGATATTTCTTACAGTGTTACACGAAACGTTTACTCTACCGAACAATTTCATATTAATGCTACGTTAGGCGGGAAAATCCCGACCAATGCTTCTGATCAGGATAGCGATGTTAATTCGCAATTTATTACTGACGGATTGGCGGCAGGTACATCTACAGATCTGCCCATGTATTACCAAACCAGTCTGGGAAGTTGGGATTTAGTGGCAGGAGCCTCATTCATAAGTCAAAAATGGATGTTTGCCACAGGTATTCAAATTGCATTAACAGAAAATCAAAATGACTTTAGGTATGAACAGTGGGCCAATTATCCGGACGACAATTATTTACGCGATAATTTTTTAGCAAATGACCTAAAAAGAGGAACGGATGTGATGCTGCGAGTAGAGCGTGCTTTCCATTTTTCGAAATGGGATATTCGAGCTGGCCTACTCCCTATTTTTAGAATTACTAAAGATGAAATACTCGATACTACACCTGGGTCACCAACAGAAGGGCAGCGTGTAAAAGTTGATAAAACAACAGGATTAGCGATGACTGCCTTGCTAAATGTAGCTTACCACTTCAATACCAATCATAGCATAAGCGGAATTTACGGACAAAAAATTACGGATAGAGATGTGAATCCTGATGGGTTGACAAGAGACAATGTATTTTCTATAGGATATGTTGTTAGGTTCTAAATTTACTGTAGCAACCTTTTTCTTTTATCTGTTTCTAAGTGCAGGTACTTGTGCACAAGAAGTGTGTTCTACCCTTCAGGAGAGATTAAATACAGGGAATTTATTGGAAATAGATCATTTACTCGACAATTCTCAAAACAAGTGTCCTAGCATTGTAGGACAGATTTATTTGAGAAAGGGTAATAATGAACAGGCTGAGAAATTATTCAACGAGGCACTAAAAAATGCCGAACAAGATACTGAAGAATATGCCGATGCATTGAATCATTTGGGCATAATATATTGGAATACAGGCAGTAGCAGTAAAGGCGCTGAGCATGTTGAACAAGCACTTAAAATTCGA
>NZ_JAVJUY010000228.1:0-4043 GCF_040220315.1 Fulvivirga sp. | reverse complement strand
CGCTGCAAACTGTATTAGAGCAGCACAAATGATGCTAGCTTACCTTGAGAAGAGAAATAAAAGCCATGAAATAATTTGGAGAATGAGGGTTGGGGTACATTCGGGAACTGCAGTAGCAGGTGTTGTAGGCAAAAAGAAATTTGGATATGACCTTTTTGGAGACACGATAAATACGGCCAGCAGAATAGAAACCGCTGGTGAGGTAGGTAAAATCAATATATCTTCATCTACCTATGAACTGATTAAAAACGACTTTACATGCCTCTCTCGTGGAAAGATCTTTGCAAAGGGAAAAGGGGAATTGGAAATGTATTTTGTAAAATAATTAGCTAACAATGGCTATGACACAAGCTAACGCACTCGTCAATTATGGAGAATTCAATGTCAGTTCCAAGAAGCCCTGATATAGAATAGTAGAAAATGAGTAACCATCTCCCCATATCATCATCCAATAAGTCTATTGTAGTTCTTCCCTTCGTCAACATGAGTGCCGACGTTGAGAACGAATACTTTAGCGATGGCATCACCGAGGAGATCATCAATGCGCTGACCACTGTGAAGGGTTTAAAAGTCATTGCCCGAACATCCTCTTTTGCATTCAAGAATAAAAATATAGATGTAAGAAGCATTGGTCAACAGTTGGGGGTAAGCACTGTTTTGGAGGGGAGTGTCCGGAAAGCCAAAAATCGGGTTCGAATTACAGCGCAATTGATCAACACTAATGACGGCACTCACTTCTGGTCAAAGAATTTTGATCGGGACCTGGAGGATATTTTTACCCTACAAGATGAAATCAGTATACTCCTTGCTGATCAAATCCGGGAAAATTTTGGGCATATTGAAATTCCGTCTGTTCTCAACGCTACCACAACTCGAAATATAGAAGCTTATGATTTATGGTTGAAGGGCAGTTTTCATCTAAAAAGGAAAGATTATGAGGACATTAAAGCTGCATTGAAATTATTCAAAGATGCAATTAAAGTTGACCCCCACTATTCAGAAGCTTACGCCTACCTGGGAGAAACTTATATTCAAGCTGCGGCCCTCAATATGTTCCCCAATGAAGAAGGGAATAACCTGGCAAGAATTGCCGCTGAAAAAGCCATCGAATTAAACGCAGAAAATGCAAAGGCACATTTGGTTCTCGCTTATATCAAACTGTTCTCAGATTGGAATTGGGACGGTGCGCTAATAGAATACGATAAGGCCATACAATATGGACTATCTGAGCAAAATGACTTCATTACTTATTACTATATATTTATCAAAGAGGATTTTGATAGGGCAATTCAAGTAGCCAGAGGGGAGACTGAAACCGATCCGCTTCATGTTCATTCACATTGGCAGTTGGGCTTGACCTATTATTTTGCCCGGCGTTTTGAAGATTCAATTGTTGCATTTAATAATGCCCTGGAAATTGACCCTAATTATGCAGAGGCTCTTCGTTTTCGGGGTTTGGTCAAGGGCTATTTAGGAAAATTTAAGGAGGCATTAGTTGACATCAATAGGGCACTTGAGATGATAGGTGGTCTGGGGCCTGCTAACTTAGATTTATTGGTGCTAAATATCCTAATGGGTAAGAATGAAGAGGTCTTGGCGATCCTTAAGAAATCAAAATTCCTTGACTCTTCTGATCCTGCAGTTTTATACTCACTCTTAAATATGCCCGGGGAAGCCATTTACTGGTTAGAAAAAGCGTACGAAGAACGCTCGGTAAATATGGCGACCTTGAAGACTTTTTGGGTATGGGATAACCTTCGCGACAATGCCCGGTTCAAAGAGATTTATGCCCAAATGAATTTTCCTCCATCTATAGAAAACAAGCATAATCCTGAGCCAATAACCATTTCTCAACCTACTTTAATATTTAGCAAAAATGAAATAAAATCCCATTTAGAACAATTAGGTAAGCTAATGGAAGAAGATCAGATCTATTTAGACCCAACAATTTCATTAAGGCATTTAGCAGAAAAATTGGATTTGCAGCCTAATAAATTATCCTGGCTACTCAATGAACAAATTGGCAAGAATTTTAATGAATATATCAATGCCTTCCGATTGATTTCTTTCAAAGAAAAAGCACTAAATCCAAAGAACAACAACATTACACTTTTAGGTTTAGCCTACGAAAGTGGCTTTAATTCCAAAACGGTTTTCAATGTGTATTTTAAAAAAATGGAGGGTATGACTCCAAAAGCATGGGTCAAATCTCAGATAAAGTAAAATGACTGGCGAGACCAAGCAAAAGTTTACCCGCTATCAATATCTTTTAGTAGCTATCATCACAGTGGTTTTATTGACTATTGTTTTGGACTACATGCTTACCTCTGCATTGTCAGCCATCCTTCTTCCAAAACTGAAGATCACTACCACGCAGTTTGGTTTACTTGCGTCTGCATATCCAATCAGTGCAGGAATAACCGCAATGCTACTATCCGGGTATGCTGACAAATTTGATCGGAAGAAATTACTCCTGTTTTTTTACCTGGGCTTTTTGCTGGGGGTTTTATTTTGTACCTGTGCACCCTCATTCGAGGTACTGATTGTAGCTCGGGTTATCACAGGCACATTTGGAGGTGTTGTTGGTCCTATTTGTTTTGCCATCATAGCTGATCTATTTGAAACGACCCAAAGAGGAAGGGCTTTTGGAATTCTACAAATGGCTTCTGCTGGCAGTCAAATTTTGGGTTTACCACTTGCGCTCTACCTGGCTTCTGAGTGGGATTGGCATTTAGCTTTTGGGTTGATTTTGTTTATAGGAATCATTGCGGCTTTTTTCATTATTTGGAAAATCAATCCTGTAAATAAACATCTACTCATACCAGCAAAAGTCAATCCATTGCTTCACTCTTTAAAAATAATCAGCAATAGAAATTATCTAATTGTATTTTTAAACAATACCCTTTTGGTAGCAGGAGATGTTATTTTGATGACCTTTAGCTCAGCATTTTGCATTAACAACCTTGGGGTATCTCTTGAAAACCTCCCTTTACTATATGGAATTGCCGGGGCTGCTACTTTCATATTCTCTCCCCTTATTGGCCGTTTGACAGATAAATTTTGAACACTAAAGATTTTCGTGGTAGGGACCATCATTACCATCATGACGGTCACGGTATTTACAAACCTGGGAATAAATCCTCTTTGGTCAGTCATCCTGGTTCATACGTTACTTTTTCTTGGAATCAATGCCCGGAGCATCTCCTCTTCAGCACTAGGTACAGTTGTCCCTGAGGCAGAAGACCGGGGTGCATATATGGCTGTGGATGCAGCAATGCAACTGGCAATAGCAGGTGTGGCCGCCGTACTCGCAGGATGGATGGTATTTCAATCGGAAGATGGGATGATAAATAATTTTCCCACCTTAGGTGTTGTAGTAATTTCATTAATGCTGATGACTATTGGATTGATGTCTATTATTACTCGAATGGTAAAAAGAAAGAATATCACATCGACTTAAATTTCTGTTATCCTCCACTTTGCAAGCTTCTAATTAGGGGCTGCTGAAAAAGTCTCAGTTACATTAGATACGACTGGCTGAAGAGAAGATGTATCTTTATACTTCAATCTGAAGCCAGGAAGTAGATGATGTGACTGAGGCTAACCAAGAAAATATCGTTCACGATATTTTCCATGTGCATGAAATAATGTAATCCTGATCAGAAAACCTTGCACTTGCTTAAAAACAAATGGAAACAATATCGCGACAATTAAGGCTCATATATAGATTTGATATTTCATTGGTGTTTTTCAGCAGGCCCTAAATAATCTGGAACAATTGAAAAGTTTATTAAATAAGTGTCATACAAAGTCGAAAATTGTCTGGATAGTAGTCTTCTTCTTGTTTAGCCAATGCTTGTCGCATGAAAATGCATTAGCCAATGTTCTGAAAGATACCAACTTTATAATACTCCCCAAAATTCAGACCACTGTTTAAGTTGAATAATTTATAACTTTAACAAGTGGCAAAAATGAAAAAAAGTAGAAGAAAATTCAGTGCGGCATTCAAGGCTCGGGTAGCCATCGAAGCCCTGAGGGAGCGA
>NZ_JAVJUY010000227.1:0-12001 GCF_040220315.1 Fulvivirga sp. | reverse complement strand
GATGTGGGTGCGTTGGACATTTCCCAGGGTTAGAATAGACCAGCTAATGACCATTGGTTGGAAATATCTAACACCCATTGCATTAATATTTTTATTAACTTGTAGTGTTTGGAGGCTTATAATGATATAAATTCGATGTCTTGAGAAGAATATTAGCAACCATACTGTTCATCATCACACTTCCTGCCTTTGCCATGGCACAGGACACACTTAAAATGAGTGAACTGGAAGAGGAATACAGAGAAGCTAAAAATGATTCTGTAAAACTTGTATTACTCTTAGAGGTTATCAACTCAACGGAATTGGGTGATGTTGATACGGCCATTTATATTGCAAAAAAAGCCGCAGACCTAGCCTTAAAATTAAAGGATAGTATCTCCCTGGCATTTGCAAAGCAATCACTCGGTGTATTTTATTCAGTACAAAGCAATCATAACGAAGCTTTAAGAAATGACCTTGAGGCACTCAATATTTACAGCAAACTGGGTGCAACTACTCAGCAATCAGACCTGTTAAATGCTGTTGGAGAAGATTATTTAAATCTTGATTTATACAATGAAGCCTTTAACTATTACAGGCAGAGCCTTGAAAAAGCACAAAAACAGGATGATAAACTTCGAATAGCCATCACGACTTATAATATGGGTAGAGTGCTTTTTGCCATGGGCCAGCTCGATCGTGCCAGAGAGTATATCGAAGAATCTATGGAAGTGAGTATCGCAAGTGGTGATTCAGCCGGTATTGCCTATTCAAAAAATGATTTAGCACGTATTGATATTGAAGAAGGTAATTATGAGAAGGCATTGACAGTATTAAACGAAGCATATGATGTCAGCATTAAATTTCGGGAAGATGTACTAACTCCACAAATCATTGCCAATATGGCCAAGGCTTTTGAAAAAAATGGCCAATATAGGAAAGCACTCATCCACTACGATAACGCTTTGGAGATCTATGAAAAGCAAAGCAATAAAAATGGAATAGTTGAGGTATTTTATGGAAAAGGCAGCGTTAGTCAGCGAATGGGCGATGAAATTGGAGCGAAGGCATACTTTGAAAAGTGCCAGAAAATGGCAGAAGAAATTGGTGATAATGGTTCCTTAATACGGTGCTATGCATCCATGTCAGAGCTATACGAATCAGAAAAAAATCTGGCAAAGGCATTAGAGTATTATAAAAAGTATAAGGAGTTAGAGGATAGCGTTTTCAGTGAAAAGAAAAAGGAGCAATTCAGCCAGGTACAAATTCAATACGAAACGGCAAAAAAGGACATTGAAATTCAGCTACTTAACCAAAAGGAACGTCAACAAATATCAGAATTAAAGAACCAAGAATTTATAAGGAATATCCTTGTTGTGATTCTGGCATTCACTGCAGTACTTTTATTTTCTTTATATAAGAATAACCAACGTAGAAAGAAGGTTAACGATCTGCTTGTTATTCAACAAAGAGAAATTGAATCTAAAAGTAAGGAGCTAAGCAGCTTGCTGGAAATGAAAGACAAATTCTTCTCTATAGTTTCTCATGATTTACGATCGCCCATTAATGCCCTTGTAGGTATCCTTGATATTCTGGACGAAGGAAATATGACGCAGCAAGAATTAAAAGAGGTAAGCCATGCACTTAAACTAAGGCTTGATAATACTCGCAAACTGCTCGATACCCTTCTAGACTGGGCGATGATGCAGATGAATGAGATTAAAATTAATCTCGAGAACATCAAGCTCAAGGGAATGGTAGAAGATAATTTTACCTTCTTTAGAGAGATAGGCGAGAAAAACATCATTTTTGTGAACAGTGTTGAAGCCGATCGGATAGTTAAAGCTGATAAAAATATGCTCGATCTGATTATTAGAAACCTTGTTTCTAATTCTATTAAATTTACTGAAGATGGCGGTCGGGTAGAAATAAGTACAGAAGAGGGGCCAAAAAATATGTTAATAGTAATGATTAATGACGATGGAGTTGGTATGGCTCCTGAACAAATGAATAAACTTTTTAATACAACTGAGCTTTATACTACCAGAGGTACAGCCAATGAAAAAGGTACCGGGCTAGGCTTGAAACTTTGTAAAGAATTCGTGGAGCGTATGGGCGGAAATATTTGGGTGGAAAGTGAACAAGGCAAAGGAAGTACCTTTAAGTTTACAGTCAGCTTAGCCTGATTGAATTTTTTAATCTAAAGCATCAACGCAATGAATAACTCAGGATACTGGGATAACATCAAGTCTGCTTTAACTACTTCGGTAAAAGGTTTAAAAACTACCATCAAACACTTTAAGGAAGCCCGTAAAACGGTGAAACCCATGAGTGTGAGTGATGCCAATTACTTTACCAGGCAAGAGGGGATAATGACATTGCAGTATCCGCATGAAAGCTTACCCATCCCCGATAATGGTAGATACAAATTACACAATGAAATTGATGATTGTATTGTTTGTGACAAGTGCGCAAAAATTTGTCCGGTAGATTGTATTGATATAGAGCCCATCAAAGCAAAAGAAACATTTGGCCACACTTCTGATGGAACACCCAAAAGAATTTATGCCGCCAAATTTGATATAGATATGGGCAAGTGCTGCTTTTGTGGTTTGTGCACAACAGTGTGCCCTACAGAATGCCTGACCATGACCAAATCATTCGATTTTAGTGAGTATGATGTTGCAGACCATACCTATGAATTTGCAACCATGACCCCTCTAGAAATCCTTGAAAAGAAAAAGGAGATTGAGGAGTATGAAAAGTCTAAAACATCTGACGAAGAAACTACTGTTAAAAAGAAGTTAGTAGCCAAACCTGTGGTTAAAAAAAATACTGAAGGTCCTGATAAACCAAAGCCAAAGTTTAAGCCAAGGCCCATGATTAAACGAAAAAAGAAAGATGATGAGTGATTGGTTGATATATTTCCTGGGAGCCATTGCCATACTTTCAGCTTGTTATGTGCTGTTTACTTCCAATTTATTATTTGCTGCATTCGCATTGGTACTCACTTTTATATCTATCGCTTTGCTTTATTTGGTAATGGGCGCAGAGTTTATTGCTGTTACCCAAATAATGATATACGTTGGCGGAATTATTGTTTTAATCATATTTGGAGTAATGCTCACCAATAAATTAGGCAATGAACCACCTCGATCAGGGAGTCATAATAAGTTTATTGCCGCATTGGTCTCTGTATCCATGTTTGGCCTGCTTTGCTTTGCTATTGTACAAATGAATTTTTCTAATGATATGATTGGCGGGTCACTTCTACAAATTAAAAAGATAGGGCAGGTGCTATTTACTGATTATTTAATTTTGTTCGAGTTGGCCGGTATCTTACTTCTAATAGCGTTAATTGGCGCCTCTGTTATTGCCTCAAAAAAAGACGCGGCATGATGCTTGAATTATTCATAGTGAGTGCATTTTTATTCTCTATAGGGTTGGCAATTGTTATTACTCGCAAAAACGCAATCTTCGTGCTTATGGGTATAGAACTAATGCTCAACGCATCTAATATTAATCTGATAGCTATGGGTGGTGCGAATGGGCAAGGCGTATTTTTCGGGCTATTTGTGATAGTGATAGCCGCGGCAGAAGCAGCGGTTGGTTTGGCATTAGTTCTTAAAATATACCACCATTACAATACCATTGAACTCGATAAAGTAAACGAACTGAAAGACTGAATTGCAAACAACAACACTCATAACTAATTGGGATTTCAATGGCTATTGGCTGCTGGTTATGTTGGCTTTGCCGCTTTTATCCCTGGGTATGAATGTGGCATTCAGTAAAAATGAGAGGTTGCCAATTTTGAGCTCAGCCCTACTTTTTGCTTCAACATTCATAGCACTTTTTTTACTGTATTCAACTTGGAATAGTTCATTAAAATTTAATCTCAATTGGTTTTCAATTGGCTCTAACAGCTATACAATTACCTTGCTTGTTGACCGCATTTCGGGACTAATGTTATTTGTGGTTACATTTATTTCAGCATTGGTTCATTGGTTTTCAGTGGATTATATGAGAGATGATGCTGGCCGCAATAGGTATTTTGCTTTATTGGGCCTATTTACATTCTCAATGCTGGGAATTTTAGTGACCAGCAATCTTCTTATAATATTCATGTTCTGGGAGTTAGTTGGTCTCAGCTCTTACTTGCTAATCGGTTATTGGTTTAACAAAGAATCGGCCGCAGCGGCATCTAAGAAAGCTTTTATAGTAAACCGAATTGGGGATATTGGTTTTGTAATCGGTTTGGCCATAGCATGGTTTAATTTTCAATCGTTTGATCTGTTAGTCATACAGGAGTCATTAAATAGCTCCTTGCCTGGAGTTACCGTTAACCTCATTTCAATCTGCGGACTAATGCTCTTTTTAGGAGCTATGGGTAAATCAGCGCAATTTCCATTGCAAGTATGGCTGCCCGATGCTATGGAAGGCCCCACGCCCGTTTCTGCCTTAATTCATGCAGCAACCATGGTAGCGGCTGGTGTGTATTTAATAATCAGGGTCTCTTTTCTACTTTCAAGCGATGCCTTGTTGGTAGTAGCTGTCACTGGGGCAATTACTGCTTTTATGGGAGCCTATGCCGCACTTTTTCAGAACGATATAAAAAAAGTACTGGCCTTTTCAACAATTTCACAATTAGGTTACATGATTATTGGCGTAGGTGTTGGAGCTTCAGATGCTGCCTTTTTCCATTTGCTTACGCATGCCTTTTTTAAAGCGGGGCTATTTCTGGGAGCTGGTGCCATTATCTATGCTATACACAAAGCGTACCCATCAGACGATGTCGATGCACAGGATATGCGTAATATGGGCAAGCTCAAATCGGCCATGCCCGTTACTTTTAGTGCTTATTTAGTTTTTAGCCTGGCGTTAATTGGTATACCATTTACATCCGGGTTTTTATCAAAAGAATCAATATTGCTTGGCTCAATGCATGCGGCCAGTACACAGGGTGGCTTGTATTGGTTAGTTGCCGGGTTAGGTTTCTTGTCAGTTATTTTAACTTCATTCTATGTTGTGAGAATGTTGGCACTTGTCTTTTTTGGAACTCGTAGAAACTCCAATGAAAAGGCCATTAAAGAGTCTTCTGTTACTTTTAAAATTGTCTTGCTCACTCTTGCTGTTGGTTCAATAGGCTTTGTATGGTCTTATAACCCATTTTCGGTAGATAGTAGCTGGATTTTAAACTCCATTAACCTAAGAAAGTACGCACAGACTGAATTACCTCATCTTTTAACGAGTGTGCTTTCTCTAATTTGTATATCTGTAGGTGCAGGGGTTGCTTTGCTCGGTCATAAACGTGATCGATTAGTTCCTAAAAATAGGTCTGCTGTCATAGCACTATCGCTTAATAACTGGTATTTAGATGATATTTATCAATTCATAATAATCACACCTTTTAAGGCCCTAACAAGATTTCTGAAACAAATTGAAATTAAAGTTTTAGATAGAGTTGTGCACCTAATGGCGGTAAGTACAGCTGTTTTATCCCATGTTATTGGTTGGTTAGACAGGCACATAGTAGATGGTTTCGTGTCGGCTTCAGTGTATGTAGTTGGCCGAACCGGAATACTTACAAAATCAATACAAGGCGGCAAAGTTCAGAGTTATATTCTGCTTGCTATTTTAGGTTTGATAATTATTATATTTTTGGTGATTTAAAATGAACGGAGCACTGCTATCCATATTAATATTCCTACCAATTCTAGCGAGTGCTATTGTTGCATTTAGTCCATTGAGCCAGAAACTAACGAAATACATAACGCTGTTGGTAGCTGGTGTGCAGTTACTCATTGCAATGGGCCTTTACCTGAATTTTAGTCAAACGGCTGGAGAATATGGAATGACCTCATTTTCTTATGTAGAAAAAGTAAAATGGTTTGAATTCTCACTAGCAAATTATGGTAAAATAAGTGCCGATTATTTTGTAGGAATAGATGGGTTGGGCTTGTCTATGGTTTTGCTGTCAGTTCTGGTAATGGTAATAGCTACAATCAGTTCTTGGAATATAACTGATCGATATAAAGGGTATTTTGCCCTATTTCTGCTATTAAATGGTGCAATAATCGGATGCTTTGTAGCACTCGATTTTCTACTATTTTATCTCTTTTTCGAGTTCATGCTCCTGCCAATGTATTTTCTTATTGGGCTCTGGGGCGGACCGAGGCGAGAGTATGCATCTATCAAATTCTTCTTATACACTTTATTTGGTTCTATTTTAATTCTGATTGTTCTTATTGCACTCAATATCTCAACCATTGATCCTGTGAAAACTGCTATTGAAGTTGACTTAATTGAAACAGCTGATCAATATTCTGAGAAGGTAGAGACGCAAGTTCATAAGATGCTCAATTTTGGAAAGATATCTTCCACAATGCATGTGCATACTTTTAACCTTATTTACATGACTGATCCAGCGAATCTAATTCCGGGGTCAATTTTAGATACAGAAGGAACCAGAATGCTACTCGGGCTTCCTTTACGATTAGTGGCCTTTTTATTGATATTCATTGGGTTTGCGATAAAAATACCGGTAGTACCATTTCACACATGGTTACCCGATGCACACGTTGAGGCTCCAACGCCTATTTCTGTAATCTTAGCCGGAGTCTTATTAAAAGTGGGCGCTTATGGACTAATACGTGCAGGCATCTTTATTTTCCCTGATGGATTAATTCATTTTAGCTGGTGGTTAGGACTGCTAGGTGTCATTTCAATTATTTATGGAGCCATGAATGCCTTAGCTAGTAATGATTTGAAGAAGCTAATCGCTTACTCATCAGTGTCGCATATGGGTTTTGTACTGTTGGGAATTTCAGCCTTATCTTCAGAGGGTTTTGGAGGAGCCATTTATCAAATGGTGAGCCATGGTGTTATTGCTGCAGGGTTATTCCTAATTGCAGGAGTATTGTCTGACCGTACGCATGACAGGCTCATAGAAAATTATTCTGGCTTAGCTCAAAAAATGCCGAAGTACACGGTAATGGTAGTCATATTCTTTTTTGCCTCGATGGGTTTACCCGGATTTTCAGGCTTTATTGCAGAAATCTTCGTTTTAATCGGAAGCTTTATTTCACCTTTACTACCAGGGTGGATGATGATCGTTGCTTCTATAGTTTTGGTGCTTTCCGCGGCCTATTATCTATGGACAATCCAGCGGATGTTTTATGGCCCGTTTTATTATCGTCTGAGTGATGATAGAACCATCTTCACCGACCTTACCAAACGAGAACATCTTATGTTCTGGCCACTTGTTGTGATAGCCCTATTACTTGGTATTTTTCCTCACTTTTTATTCGATTTAATTAACGAATCAGTGAGTCAAGGGATAGACCTTTTATCTGCTCAGGGTCTAGTTAATCTCAAATCAATTATAAAGTAGGTGGAGGAGTTAAGTCAGAAATTATCAGCATTAATTAATGACTTAGGGTTTTTAGGGGCAGAATATGCTGTGGCTGCAACAATTATTCTTGTTTTACTATTCGATTTATTTTTATCTAACAGACGATTGAGTGAATCTATTGCAGTCACTGGCCTACTTATTTCAATTTATTTGTTAGTAACTTCTTTTAGTGGCCCGGGGTCGACAAAATTTCTATTTCAAAATATGCTGCTTTTGAGCAAAGCTGCTGTATTCTGGAAAATCGTGGTAGCTGTAAGTGCCCTATTCTGCATACTCCTTTTTATATCGAGTAATTCAAAATTTAGAAGATCAGAGGCGTTAATATTTATTCTTGCCCTTCTACTGGCTTCAAACTTCTTGATTATGTCATCAAACTTATTGATGGTGTACTTCTGTATTGAGACAATTTCAATAAGCTCATACATTTTGGCCTATTTTTCGTTCGATAAAAAAGGAACAGAAGCAGCACTGAAATATTTACTTTTTGGAGCTACATCTGCAGCAGTCATGTTGTATGGATTGTCGCTTTTATTTGCCATTACCGGCACGTTAGACTTTACCTCTCAGCAATTTGTAGACACATTGTTGGCTACCAAAGCGCTGCCACTAATCATTATTTCAATATTGGTATTGGCAGGCATTTTATTCAAAATCGCAGCGGTTCCATTTCATATTTGGTCGCCAGATGTGTACACTGCGGCACCCACGCCCATTGTTGCATTATTCTCGGTGGTACCTAAAATAGCAGGTATTGCCATTTTAATCAAGATAGTTTTGGCGCTAAACCTTTTTGGCCAATCTGCCATTAATTGGCCCGTTATGATAAGCACTATTGCCCTGGCAACCATAACTGTAGGTAATTTTTCAGCATTATGGCAATCGAATTTCAAGCGAATGATGGCCTATTCTTCGATAGCTCAAACAGGCTTTTTACTTGCAGCCGTTGCTGCTTTTTCTGAAGTAGGTTTGAGCAGTCTGAGCTTTTATGCAATCGTTTTTGCATTGGCTAATTTGGCTGTCTTTGCCTTGATTCAGTTTTTTGAAAAAAGCTATCAAACAGTTGGAATGAAAGATTATTCAGGCTTATTTAAAAAAGAACCGATTGCCGGAGTACTTCTGCTAGTCGCACTTTTGTCTTTAACAGGCTTGCCTCCAACAGCAGGGTTCACTGGTAAGTTTTTAATTTTTGGAGCGTTATGGGATTCTTACTCCATATCAGAAAATAACTGGCTACTCACCTTACTTATCTTTGGCTTGCTTAATACGGTTGTTTCCTTATTTTACTATTTAAAGGTGCCTTATTTTATGATATTCAAAGAGGCTGAGGGTTCAGGAAAAAACAGCCAAATATTATTTGGTTTGGAGAATTATTTAACTGCACTTTTGGTTGTAGCAATATTATTATTGTTCTTCCGTCCCGACTGGTTGATGGGGTGGATTAATAATATTAACTTTGCATTTTAATCGGAGGCAATGAGCGACCAAATTAAACACGAGTGTGGTATAGCCATGATCAGGCTGAGAAAACCTTTAGCCTACTACATAGAAAAATATGGATCACCCACCTATGCCGTAAACAAAATGTATATTTTGATGGAAAAGCAAAGAAACCGAGGCCAGGATGGCGTTGGGGTGGCTAACATCAAATTAAACCAAAAACCGGGCTTACGATACATCAGCAGATATCGCTCAATAGAACATGATCCTATCAAATACATATTTGAGAAAATTGGCCGTAAGTATCGTAAGGCAAGAAAAGAAGGTGGGGATGAAGGCTATCATGATGAGAACTGGCTAAAAGAGAATTGTGCTTTTACAGGTGAAGTGTGGTTAGGGCATTTAAGATATGGAACCCATGGAAAAAATAGTATTGAGAATTGCCATCCGTTTTTAAGACAAAACAACTGGCGAAGTAGAAACCTGGTGGTTGCTGGTAATTTTAACATGACCAATGTCGATGAGCTTTTTGATATATTGGTAAAGCTCGGTCAGCACCCAAAGGAAAAGGTGGACACGGTTACGGTAATGGAAAAAATAGGCCATTTTCTTGACGAAGAGAATAACGAAATTTTCAGAAAGTATAAGGACAAATATTCCAACAAAGAGATTACAGGGTTGATTGAGAGTGAGTTGGATCTTGTGAAGGTGTTGAGAAGGGCTTGCAAAGATTTTGATGGAGGCTATGTGATGGGCGGAATGGTCGGTCATGGAGATTCATTTGTAGCGCGTGACCCTTCCGGAATCAGGCCTGCTTACTATTATGCTGACGATGAGGTAATTGTTGTTGCTTCTGAAAAGCCAGCAATTAAAACAGCCTTCGATATAGATTATCAAGACATTAAGGAGATTGAACCTGGTCATGCGTTAGTAATAAAGAAAAACGGAGAATATGGTCAGCATCAATTCATTGATCCTAAACCCAAAACTTCATGCAGTTTCGAAAGAATTTATTTTTCAAGAGGAACTGATCCCGACATTTACAACGAGCGCAAGGCACTTGGTAAGTTGCTTGTTCCGCAAGTGCTTAAGTCCATAAATTTTGATTTAAAGAATACAGTTTTCTCCTATATTCCTAATACTGCTGAAACGGCCTTTTTAGGTATGATGCATGGGTTGGAAGATTATTTATCGCAAAAGCAGAAAGAAGTTTTTATCGAAGGCAAACCGCATGTGGGTGAACTGGAAGATTTTCTATCATTCAGACCGAGGGTGGAGAAAATTGTTATTAAGGATGCTAAACTTCGAACTTTCATTACCGATGATACACATCGTGACGAAATGGTTGCGCACGTGTACGACACCACCTATGAAGTGATTAGAAAAGGTATT
Organism: Fulvivirga sp.; assembly: GCF_040220315.1. GTDB lineage: Bacteria > Bacteroidota > Bacteroidia > Cytophagales > Cyclobacteriaceae > Fulvivirga. The sequence continues at coordinate 1,779 of NZ_JAVJUY010000227.1, read as the reverse complement.
GATACTTTGGTGATATTGGATGATTCAATTGTGCGTGGGACTACGCTGGAGAAAAGTATTCTTACCATGCTAAACAGGCTGGAACCAAAGAAGATCGTCATAGTATCATCAGCTCCTCAAATTCGTTTCCCTGATTGTTATGGTATTGACATGTCTAAAATCAGTGAATTTGTTGCATTTAGAGCGGTAGTTCAGCTTTTGAAAGAACGTGGAATGGATTACAAGTTAGATGAGGTGCGTGACAAATGTGCTTCTGCATTGGTGAATAAAGAAGAAGTGAATTATGTAAATGAGTTATTTAATGAATTTACATATGAAGAAATATCTGCCAAGATTGCCGAAATCGTGAAACCTGCGAATTCTACGGCTGAAGTAGAAGTAATTTATCAGACGGTAGAAAATTTACACCAGGCTTGTCCAAACCACAAAGGCGATTGGTATTTTACTGGTAATTTCCCTACACCAGGAGGAATGCGTGTAGCAAATCAGGCATTTGTTAATTATATGTCTGGTAAATTGGTTCGAGCGTACTAAGGCAGATAAAAATCGAAGACAATATTATTCATACATTTAAAATGCCCTTTGGGGCATTTTTCATACCCTATCTTTGAGCAAGGCCTGCAGTCGATCTTGTTGTTTTCAAGAATAGTAAATTTCGTTCTGTAGGGGTACATGCCAAATGATGGAATGGTGTTGCCCCAGATGCTAAATATTTCTTTCTTAAAGGCCGCTGCGATATGCATTAGACCTGTATCATGCGTAAAAACATAGTTGGCCTGCTTAATTATAGAAGCAGATTGGTTGAGATTGTATTTACCACAGGCATTATAGATAATCGACTTTTTATTCAATTTTGTTAGCCCTTCTTCAAAGGGCTTGGAGACTTCAGATTTGGTAAAGAATTTCACAATACTTTCACCAACGATAGCATCTTCTTTTCCACCAAGTAAAATAATTGGCTTATTAATTTTATCGCAGAGCTCAATCATGCGTTTGAGTGGTAACTTTTTAGTACCATGCTGGGCTCCAATGGCATAGGCTACATATTCTTTTCTGTGTGTTTCAGGCAACCATTCTTTTGGTACAACATCTTTATCAGGGATAAAATAATCGAGCCCAAGTGTATCCATTGCTATGTTAAGCGGTTTTAAAGTAGCCATGTACCGGTCTACAATATGCTTATTTGGAAGCTTGTTAATCTTAAGGTTCACCATCAGCCATTTCGCACGGTTTAACTTATCAAAAGAGTAACTTTTTATACCCAGTCTTTTCTTAATTAGTAATGTTCGAAGGTTGTTATGTAGGTCTATAATCAGGTCGAACTTTTCTTTCTTTAATTCATTAATGGTTTCGCTTAAACTATCTGATAACAGATGATATTTATCGATATATGGATTATGCTTAATTATATCTTCGTAGCTTTTTTTAGTTAGATAATGTACTTCTGCATCCGGCAACTGGGTCTTTAAATTTCGTATAACCGGTGTAGTTAAAACTATATCTCCAATAGAAGAAAAGCGAATGATTAAAATTTTATTCAAGTTCATAGAAACAATGCTCTCGTATATGCATTAAAATGATGAATCCCCTTTATTGGGGGAATGATTAGTTGTAAATAAAATCAAATTTAGTGACCACTGTCATGATAATTGATTTTATGTAAATTTAAAAAAATCGAATTGTCAATATATAAACAGAAAAAATGAACTATTGGTTAATGAAATCGGAACCTAATACTTATTCTTGGGATGACTTGGTAAAGGATAAACGCACACATTG
>NZ_JAVJUY010000226.1:0-4495 GCF_040220315.1 Fulvivirga sp. | reverse complement strand
GAGCCTAAGGGCAGATACCGACCCTCCGAAACCAGAGCCTACAATAATATAATCATAACTGTCTTTTAAATTCATGCTAAAAGATTATTAACTATTAACCTCTTCAGGTTGATACTTATTCAGCTGCTTATTCATTACCATAAACCAAAGAGGTTGAAATACTGCTAGCACCATCATGCCAGGATACCCGGTAGGCATTTGAGGACTAGATTCGACCGAATCCAGAATTTGGTATTTTTTACTTCCATTGTAATGATGATCTGAATGTCTTGAAAGGTTAAAAAGTAAAGCCCTGCCAATTGGGTGATCGGAATTCCAGGAATGCTGATGCTTTACAAGTTCATAAACACCAGACTCACTTTTCTTTCTCAGCAAGCCATAATGCTCTATGTAGTTAACTGTTTCTAGTAATAAAATGCCAATAACAGCAGCGGCAATGAATCCAATTAAAACATTAAGACCAAAGATAAAGTAGATGGTGACTAGTAAAATTATGTTTGCAATTGAATAACCCACCATCCGATTTTTTAAAGAAAGAACAGACTTGTTCAGTTTTCTCATTCTCCTGTTTTCAAGATTCCAGGCTTCAATATAACTACCAAAGTGAGACGTTATCCAAAAAGTAAAAAGAAGCTCATTTTTCTTCGCGGTTGCTGAATCGTTTGGGGTGGCAACATTACGATGGTGGCCTCCATTATGATAAGGAAGGAAATGGGTATCAAGTGAGGTTAGTAATAATATTTCGCCAAGAAATTGCTCAATTCTACTATGCCTATGTCCTAGTTCATGCCCTACATTAATACCTAAAACACCACACATTAATCCCATAGATAATATTCTTCCGACAAACTCAATAGACCCGAAAGCCGTATTTTGAATGATGAATAAGAAATAAATTAGAAATGCAATTTGTACTGGAACTGATAAATATAGAATCCAATCATACAAAACTTTATTTTTTTCATCATGGGCAATCTTCTTGTCCATGTTTGCCGAATCTGGTTTAACAAACAACTCTAATAGTGGCACAATTCCGAAAAATATAACGATGGGCATGAAGGTCAATAAACCAGTAGTGTTAAATGCAAAATACACGCTTACCGGTAGCAAATAGACAAAGAAATATTTAAGTGAATTCATATTATTATTTTGAAATACCTTTAGAAATAACCGCAATCAAATTATCAAAATGAGCTTCGAGCCTATCGTACTCACCTTGTAGAAAAAATGGAGTTTCAAGTCCTTTCAACAACATCACCAACACCTCTGCATAAACTCTTATAGAACCGGGCAACTCAAGTTCCCCACTTGCCAATCCTTTATTCAATAAATGTTCAATCTGATCCATTTCCCAAGCATCCATTTCAGTCTTCACATCATTTAAAAACTCATAAAACTCATAGAACTCAGGTCTTAGTGTTTCCTGATAATTAATTGATGCTTTAAGAATAAGCATACGCTTTAGCATGTAATCACGTAGTACTTCGCAAGAATTTGTATTCTCTTGTTGAAATATGACTGTAAGTTCTTCTTTCAGAAACTTCAGCTCTGCTGCCACCACTTCTTTGAAAAGCGTGTCTTTACTTTCGAAATGATAATAAAGTGAACCCTTTGCTTTACGTGCAGTCTTCGCAATATCATCCATGGAGGTTTTAGAAAACCCATATTTACTAAATGCCTTACCGGCAATCTTTAGCAAAGTTTCTCTTGTATCAGACATTATACTTTTTGACTTTTTTAGTTTATTAGTCAAATATATTAAACTTTATCTAATAACAAAAAGCGGGTTATCTTTTTCAAAATAAAAAAACCGCTTAATAGCAGCTTTTATCTTGACTATTGTCATTCAAAATCAATGTATTGTTCACTAATTTCGATACTGACAAAACAAAGGAAGTTATGAAAACCACAGTAGTAGTAGGTGGCAGTTTTGCAGGCATGACTGCCGCAATCGAAATCAAAAGAAAAGGTAAAAAGGATCACCATGTTATCCTTATTGATAAATCTCCACTCTTCTTATTCATCCCATCTTTAATATGGGTTCCTTTTAAAAGGAGGGAAATGAAAGACATCTCTTTCAAGAAAGAAAACATCCTTAAAAAGAAAGGTGTTGATTTTGTTCATGCCGAAGCTCTCAATGTTGATACTTTTAATCAAGTTGTTAGTACAACCAAAGGCGAATTTTATTACGATAATTTGGTGATAGCCACTGGTCCTAAAGTTAAGTACGATGTAGCTCCGGGAGTTGCTGAACACGCCCACTATATTGGAACTCCAAATGGTGCTATGAAATTAAGAGCTGCTCTAGATGAATTTAAAAAGAACCCCGGTCCAATAGTAATTGGAGCTACCCAAAACGCAGGATGTATGGGTGCTGCGTATGAGTTTCTTTTCAACATTGAGAAATGGCTTAGAGAGCAGAACATTAGAAAGAAAGTAGACCTGTATTGGATAACCCCGGAAGACTACCTCGGCCACTTTGGTATTGATGGCATGCCTATGGGCGAAACCATGCTTAAAGGGTTTATGAAAATGTTTCACATCCATTACAAAACTGGAGTAGCTGTTAAGGAAGTGACTGCCAACTCAATAATCCTTACTAATGGTGAGGTGATTGATAGCGCATTAACCATGTTAATGCCGCCTTTCGTTGGTGTAGATTTTGTTAAAAACTCTCCGACTCTACCTTCTACAGAAGTGGGTTACATTCCAGTAACAGAAAGTTACAGGCATAAGGAATTAAAAAATGTATGGGCAGCTGGTATAGCCGTTCATGTAGATTTGCCTTTTGAATGTAAAAACATACCATTTTCTGCACCAAAAACAGGTTATCCATCAGATGAAACAGGAAAAATTGTAGCGGAAAATATTGTAAGAACGGCTAAAGGACGGGAAGACCTAATCAAAAAGCCTTGGGGTAAAATACCTGGACTTTGCGTGATGGATGCAGGTAAAAAAGAAGTGCTGATATTATCTAACCATTTATTTAAACCGCGCACATTCGCCATTATGATTCCAAACATCTTTTATGACTTCACAAAAGTATTTTTGGAAAAATACTTTTTGTGGAAATCTAAAAGGGGTTTGGCCTGGTTGCCTTAAGGCATGAATAACTAATTCATTGCCCTACTCAAATTAGTAGGGCAATGTTTATTATTGCTCATCTTAGAAGTAAATTGTAATTCTGATGGGTAAAATTTTAACTACTACGCTTTTCATTCTTTTTGCAACCTGCTTAAATGCTCAAGAGGTAATTTCTAGTGAAATTTCTTTTAGTATCAAAAATGCCGGTATAAAAGTTAATGGCGCATTTCAACTAGAAGACGCAACCATCAAATTCAATCCAGATGATTTAGATAATTGCACCATTGAAGGGTCTATAAAAGTAAACACGATTGATACAGGTATTGGACTAAGAGACAAACATCTTAAGAAGGAAGACTACTTTGATGCAGAAAAACATCCATTAATTACTCTAAAATCAAAAACTATCAAAAGGAATGACAGTGATAGTTTTGAAGGAGTTTTTGACCTGACCATAAAAGGAATTACCAAAAATATTACTATTTCTTTTGCTGTGAATAAAACTGATAAGAATCAAACCACGTATTCAGCGCAATTCGAAATTGATAGATTGGATTTTGGTGTAGGAAGTGATAGTTGGATTATGGGTGATGAGGTGAAGGTGTTTGTAACATTGGTTACACATACTTTATCACAGAACTGATAACATTGTGTAATTATTAATACAATAAAATGTTAGAAGCACTTAAAAATTTAATCAGTAGCTCAAGTACTAATTACAAAGAATTAGTTCAGGCTGGAGCAATTATAGTAGATGTCAGGTCATCAGCAGAATATGCAGGTGGTCATGTAACCAATTCAATTAACATACCATTAGATCAGTTAGATAAAAAACTAAACCAATTAGACAAAAAGAAACCCATTATAACCTGTTGCGTGTCAGGAATGCGAAGTGGAGTAGCGAAAGGAGTGCTAAAATCAAAAGGGTTTGATGAAGTATACAATGGTGGCGGCTGGATGAGTTTGAATGGTAAGTTGGCAAAGTAAATGGATATCTAGTTTATTAGGGATTTTACCATTCAATCACTTTTCTATCCCTTAAAAACTTTCCGTTAGGTATGTCTTCAGCGGTAGCTAGCCACACCGCTGTATCTGCCCCCTGTTCAACAGAACGTTGTGCCCCTTTGCCTCCCATGTCTGTTTTAACCCAGCCAGGGCACATGCTGTTTACTTTAATGTTTGTATCAGATAAATCTGATGAAAGTATTTTAGTGAAGGCGTTCAGGCCTACCTTTGACAATCTATAGGAAGGATGCCCACCAGCCATCTCATTCATTGCACCCAATCCGCTACTAATATTTATGATTCTACCTTCAGCACTTCCTTTTAAAAGATTCAATAGGGTTTTAGATAAGTCCATAGGTCCATACAGGTTTATTTGCATGGTTCTTCTCACTGTGTCCATATCAAC
>NZ_JAVJUY010000225.1:0-3605 GCF_040220315.1 Fulvivirga sp. | reverse complement strand
CCTATTAAAACTTGATTATTCAACTTGGGAAAAGGCTTTGGATGATGAAGATTCCTATATTTTTAAATGTCTCAATCTAATGCTTGAATCAGATAAAATAAAAAGCTTACCTGATAATCTGGTGTCAGCATATAAATCTGCTTTGACTGGGTATGCCAATGGAGAGTTCGTTTTTAATTCAGATGAAGCATGGGAAAGACTTTATTCAAAAGTCAATAAAAATAAGTTAAAGCCTACTTTTAAGAATATCAGGGATATATTTATCTCAGAGAAAAAAATCACGCCCGAACAATTTAAATATTTACTTCCATTCCTAAAAGATCATGCTGCTTTAGACAAAAGAAGTAATGATGTGGTTAGGAAAATCCTTTCAGAAGTTGCTACAGTTAATGATTGCCTAACCGTAATAATTAGAGAATCAGATTTCTTTCTTCCTATCATTAAATCTGCAAAAGATGATGCGGATGATTTCAAAGATATTATTCGACAAAAGATTGAAAATGGTATCACAGAAAATGGTTTATTGGAATTTGCCAAAAAATTAAAAATTGAATTTGAACTCCCAGAAGAATAATACTCCCTTTGACGGTTCAACGAAAATAGAACTACCTGAAGTAACTCCTAGTGTAATACCTGGAGATTTTATTGACAACCAAATTAATAGAAGAAAACGAATCCATAAAAACTTGGATTTTTAATGCACCCTCCTGGTTCACTTGGATTTTCGCTGCACTTTCAGGATTTACTTGGATTTTTAGTGCGCTAAAGTGGCAGTTTACTTGGAGTTTTGTTGCACTGCTTCATTTTGTTTACAATTGTGAACAATAAATAATTTATTGGTCGATGAATATCACGTTAAAATATTTAGTCGTACCATCACACCTCCCTTTCAGAAACTTGGTTTTTTAATGCACACACCTGGATTACTTGGATTTTCGCTGCACTTTCGGGATTTACTTGGATTTTTAGTGCGCTAAAGTGGCAGTTTACTTGGAGTTTCTTTGCACTGCTTCATGCCATTCCGGTAAAGGCAGGTGTTCGTTCGCTTTCACTTTTCCAGTGCTGGTATCAGGGATTTTCATCTCCGTGTGCTTTGGCGGAACGCGTAATCTATGAGTTGACCATTTCAGAGCACCCTTTTTAGGGCGCCCGGCCTTAATTTTTACTATTATGAAAGAGAATCTAAACTGACTTACTATACTGAGGCACAAAATTACTTTGATACATTTTGGCATCTAGCGCAGTACAAATCACCCTAATCACCTCACGGCCTTGAGGTAATACTTTTATGCCCGTTTCTCCATAAGTGATGAGGTTTTCTTCTTGCAATTGATCCAACAAATCATAATTCAAAGCGACACAGTACTCCATGAATTCTGACTCATGCCAGGTGGTTTCAAAATTACACATAAGATTGAGAATGTGCCTTCGGAAAAAAAGATCCTGCTTGGTATGAATATGACCTTTGATAATTGGAAGTTGACCCTGCGCTAAAAGTTCATAATATTTTGAAATGTTTTTTTCATTTTGTGCAAATCCAGACCAGCTATCACTAATAGAACTTACCCCAAGACCAATCAATAACTTACAGATAAATGGTGTGTAGCCCATGAAATTTCGATGCAGTTCTCCATTTCTTCTAGCTTCCAGCAGCACATCCCCAGGCAGGACAAAGTGATCCATTCCCACCTCTTCATACCCCGAATCCAAAAAAGTTTGCTTACCTAATTGCATATATTTCCATTTATTATCTTCATCCGGAAGATGAGCCTCGTAAGATTTCTGAGCAGGTCGCATGGAGGGGACATGGGCGTAGCTGTAATAGGCAACTCGTTCGGGTTTCAATTCTATTATTTGATGCAAAGTATTTTTTATAGATTCAATCGTTTGGCCTGGCAGCCCGTAAACCACATCATAATTGACTGATGTATATCCAATTTCACGTGCCTTTTCGGTTATACTTTTAACCTGCTCAAAGGACTGCATTCGATTAATGAGTTTCTGTACACTGAGATCGAAATCCTGAATACCAAAGCTGACGCGATCAAACCCAATTTGATAGAGCGTCTCTAAATGTTTAGCCGTTGTATTAGCCGGATGACCTTCAAATGACATTTGAAATTCCCTTGAAAGAGAACCTCCTTCAATGATTCCCGACAATAAACGACGTAAATTCTCAGGTGCAAAGAAAGTTGGTGTACCACCCCCCAAATGGATTTCACGGATGAAGGGTCTTTCAGGTAATTTTTGCAGATACAGTTCCCACTCCTTTAGCAAATGAGTAACGTAAGGCCCTTCCACCTGATGGTTTTTGGTTATCCGGGTATTACATGCGCAATAGGTACAGAGACTTTCGCAGAAAGGCAGATGAATATAAATACTCACTTCTCTGCTGCTCTCCCAAAAAGCTGACTGCAATGTATTTTCATATCCTTCGATAGTAAAACTTTCCCTCTCCCAGAAAGGGACGGTCGGGTAGCTTGTATATCTTGGAACGGGTTGATTGTATTTCTTCAGGTCAGGCATGTATCAAAAATTTGGTCCAAAGCTATTTTGACAGAGAAGCATTTGAATTGATAAACCCAAGGAAGAGATATGACTTAAGTCATCCTTATCATACTTGTAAAGTAAATGTCCTCATCTTACCAAATCAGAGGCATTAAAGGCTTGATATGATATTCATCGCTCAATCAAATTAAACTGTAATGTTATCATTAACAATCTTCTTCAGGAGGTTCTTTGCCTCTTTTATATCAAAATCAAGACCGTTCATCTTTTTTACTCCCAGATCAGTAAGGATAATATGATCGTCTGGATTCACATTGTGCATTTTCAAACACGCTTTCACACAAGCCAGTGGACAACCATCAATGGCGACAATAGGCCTGCCGGATTTGGCCACCTTTACCAGCGAACGAACACTCCCACCCACTCCTGCTATACAAGACATTTCAGCAATTTTCTGCCGGTCCAGCTTAATGGCTATATAATTGGCCATCTGCGCTGCCGAGCTACATCCGGAACATGAATACACCAATGGTTTCACCTTACCATTTTCTATTTTTTTATTTGAATCTGAAAATGGCATCAAATTGATCTGACTAAGTCCATGATAGAAAAATAATGGAAAATGCTACCCGCTAATACAAACAAGTGCCAAATGGCATGATTGAAAGGTATTTTCTTTGAAAGGTAAAATATGACCCCCACTGAAAAACAAACCCCGCCCCCAATAAGAAACGAAAAAGCCATGGAACTAAGGGAAGCATACAGCGTCTTGAATAAAAAAACCGCCACCCAACCCATCGCTAGATACAAAATAGTAAAAAATATATTGAACCTGCCCGTAAATATCATTTTGAGTACAATTCCCAGTACTACCATCAGCCATATTGCAATCAACAATTCGTGTCTGAAGGCAATACTGCCAAGTAATAGTAAAAAAGGTGTATAGGTACCGGCAATTTTCACGTAAATCGCACAATGGTCAAGTTTCTGAAGCCACAATTTCCAGGAGTCAGTCGATACATAATGGTACAATGATGAAGACAGGTACAAAGTGAAAAGTGATATCATATAAACCCATATACTGACACGGACAGTAG
>NZ_JAVJUY010000224.1:0-13906 GCF_040220315.1 Fulvivirga sp. | reverse complement strand
GAGTGATGGATCAGGGGCCTGGTGTAGCAAAAGAAGAGCAGGATAAGCTGTTTCAAAAATTTTCAAAATTATCTGCCCGACCAACCGGAGGTGAAAGCTCCACAGGACTAGGTTTATCTTTAGTAAAACGCTATGCTGAATTAATCGAGGCCAATGTATGGTATGAAGACAGATCGGATTATGGTGCTGTTTTTGTCGTGGAGTTTAAACCAATTAAAAAATAAACTAAAACTCCAACGTTAGCTGAGTTTCTTTAGGCTCCTCACGTTCTTCTTGTTCTTCATAGTTCAAATTGCTCAAAGCGAGGCCTAATAATCGGAATCCATTTTCTATCTCTACCTGAGAAGCTAATTCATCATATATCTGCTCGATATGTTCCTTGGTTTCAATCCAATAATCAACTGTTTTGCTACGAGTAATAATTCTAAAGTCCGAGTACTTAGCCTTTAATGTTAAGGTTCTGCCTACAGTCTTTGAGGAAGTCATTCGTCTAACCAACACATCAGTGATTGTACCTAATTCTTTTCGAATAGCCTCCATAGTCATTAAGTCATTGTTAAAAGTGTTTTCTGCACCTAATGATTTCCTTATTCTATTTGGGTTTACTTCCCGTTCATCAATGGCTCTGGCTATTTTATAATAATAGTATCCAGACTTCCCAAATCGATCCACCAATGAGTATTCTTCCCATTTCTTTAAATCAGATCCGGTGAAAATCCCCATTTTATGCATTTTTTCAGCTGTTACCTTACCTATGCCAAAGAACTTTTCTATTGGCATTCTTTCTACATATTCGACTGCCTGATCAGGCGGAATAAGAAACAGTCCATCAGGTTTTTTAACATCAGAAGCTGTTTTAGCCAAGAACTTATTTAAAGAAATGCCGGCCGATGCAGTTAATTGTGTAGTTTCTTTAATTCGTTTTTTTATTTCCAACGCAATGCGTGTTGCGGATTTCATTCCTTTTTTATTGGAAGTAACGTCAAGGTAAGCCTCATCAAGTGACAGAGGCTCCACCAAATCCGTGTAATCATAGAATATTTCCCTGATTTGTTGCGAAACAGCTTTATAAGCATCAAATCGTGGATGAACAAAAATCAATTCTGGGCACCTGCTAGCAGCTATTTTCGAAGGCATGGCTGACTTTACACCGTACTTGCGGGCTTCGTAACTGGCAGCAGCCACTACACCACGCTCAGAAGAACCACCCACAGCCACAGGTTTGCCCTTTAGCTCAGGGTTATCTCGTTGCTCCACAGAAGCATAGAACGCATCCATATCTATATGTATAATCTTTCGCATGCTTAGCGGTTGCCTGAAAACTTTTTATATGACCGTTTAAATAAATGCAATTTGAAATGCCACCCTATATAAACAACTTAAAGTCTGAGTGTTGCTCAAATTAAAAGAAGTATAACCAAAAAAAGGAGGAAACTTGAAAAGAAGAGATTTTGTCCAGCTAGCCGGATTGGGAGCTGCAGGAGCGATGATGATACCCAGTGCATTAATGGGAAAATCAATATCGGCTGAAGCTCTGCTGGAGCCTGGAATGGATATAGCTACTAAAAAGATGATGTCTGATGTTGCATTGAACACAGCAAAGTCGCTAGGAGCTACCTATGCAGATGCACGTATCGGACGATATTTAAATCAATATGTTTTTACCCGTGAGGATAAAGTACAAAATGTTGTAAATACAGAGTCGTTTGGAATTGGTATTAGAGTTATTGCTAATGGTACCTGGGGCTTTGCGTCTACGAATGATGTTTCGCCAGACGGCATTAAAAAAGCAACTAATCAGGCAATAGCCATTGCAAAGGCAAATTCAAAAATACAAACAGAGCCTGTAGAGTTAGCCCCGGTAAAAGGGCATGGTGAAGTTTCATGGAAGACTCCAATTAAGAAGGACTTTAAAGATGTACCCGTTTCTGAGAAGGTAGATTTGCTTTTAAGAGCGAATGCTGCAGCCATGGAAAATGGTGCTAGCTATGTAACAACCGCCTTGTTTTTGGTAAATGAACAAAAATATTTTGCATCTACTGATGGTTCATACATCGATCAGGATGTGCACAGAATTTGGCCATATATGAACGTAACTGCTATTGGAGATGGTAAATTTAAATCCCGTCAGGGATTAAGCGCTCCAATGGGAATGGGTTACGAGTATATGGATGGATTGGCCTCTGAGAAAATTGCTGGCCCACAGGGTACAGGCTTGAACCTGTATAGAAATAGCTACGATATGGTAGAAGATGCCATAGCTTCGGCAGTTCAGGCAAAAGAAATGTTAACTGCTAAGTCGGTTGATCCAGGTAAATATGACCTTGTTTTGGAACCTAATCATTTAGGCCTAACGATTCACGAATCTGTTGGCCACCCATTAGAATTGGATAGGGTGCTCGGATATGAAGCCAATTATGCAGGAACCAGTTTCGCTACCTTGGATAAGTGGAAGTCTGGAGACTTTAACTACGGAAGTAAGTTAGTAAACCTTGTGGCAGATAAAACACAAGTAGGTTCATTAGGTGCTGTTGGGTATGATGACGAAGGAGTGGAGTGTAAGAAGTGGGATTTGGTAAGAGAAGGTATTTTAGTAAACTATCAGGCTATCAGAGATCAGGTACACATGATTGATCAGAATGAGTCTCATGGTTGCTGCTACTCACAAAGCTGGAATGATGTTCAGTTCCAGAGAATGCCAAATGTTTCTTTAGAATCAGGTAAAGAGAAATATTCCGTAGATGATATGGTGAGTGATGTGGAGAAAGGTATTTACATCGCTGGTAGAGGGTCTTATTCTATCGATCAACAACGCTATAACTTCCAGTTTGGTGGTACGGCTTTCTTTGAAATAAAAGATGGTAAAATCACGAATCAGTTAAATGATGTGGCCTACCAGTCAAATACGCAAGAATTCTGGAATTCATGTTCTAAAATTTGTGATAAGGATGATTACCGATTAATGGGTTCTTTCTTTGACGGTAAAGGGCAGCCTTCACAGGTAAGTGCTGTATCTCATGGTAGTTCAACTACCCGATTTGATGGTGTGAATGTGATTAACACTGGACGTACCATCTAATAATGTTTAATTTAAATTGAGATAAAACAATGGCAATATATTCAAAAGAAGAAGCACGTCAGATACTAGAGAAGGCATTATCGTTCTCCAAGGCAGAAACGTGTGAAATAAATCTCTCAGGAAGTGAGAGTGGCAATATCAGATACGCTAGAAATACGGTATCTACCGCAGGCCACAGATCTAATCAAAGTTTGGTGGTTACGTCAAGTTTTGGGAACAAAACAGGCACAGCTACCATCGATGAGTTTGATGATAAATCATTAGAAAAGGTAGTGCGCAGGGCAGAGGAGTTAGCTCAACTTTCTCCTGAAAACCCTGAGTTTATGCCTCCGTTAGGGCCACAGGAATATGATGAATCTAAAACATATAGTGAGACTACGGCTAAAATAAAACCTGAATTCAGAACGCAGGTAGCAGCGAATAGCATCAATCCTGCAAAAGCACAGGATGTTACAGCAGCAGGTTTTCTTGATGATTCCTACAATTTCAATGCGATGATTAATAGCAATGGGTTGTTTGCTTATAATCAGGATACCAATGCAAATTTTACGGTTACGATGCGTACAAATGATGGCACTGGCTCAGGCTGGGCAACAAGAGATGTAACTGACGTGAGCAAATTAGAAGCAGCTGAAGCTTCTAAAAGAGCAATAGATAAAGCACTTATGTCAAGAAAGGCACGTGCGATTGAGCCTGGTAAATACACTGTAATTCTTGAGCCCTCTGCTTCTGAAACGTTATTGGGCAATATGATCAGTTCATTCGATGCAAGAAGTGCTGACGAAGGAAGAAGTTTTATGTCAAAAGAAGGTGGCGGCACTAAGCTAGGAGAGAAGATAGTAGATGAGCGGGTGCATATATATACTGATCCTTTAAATTCTGAAGTTCCTTCAGCACCTTGGAATGGTAGCGGACAGCCATTAAAGAAAATGGATCTTATAAAAGATGGCGTAGCCAAAAACTTATTCTACAGCCGCTATTGGGCAAAAGAAAAAGGAGTAGAGGCTGTGCCATTTCCAAGCAACGGAATAATGGCTGGAGGCGATGCTTCATTAGAAGATATGATCAAAGATACTAAGCGAGGAATTCTAGTAACTCGTTTGTGGTATATCAGAACTGTTGACCCGCAAACATTATTATATACAGGATTGACAAGAGACGGTACTTTCTTTATTGAGAATGGGAAAATAGCTTACCCTATTAAAAACTTCAGATTCAATGAAAGTCCGATTATTATGCTAAATAATCTGGAGACATTGGGTCAGCAGGAAAGGGTAAACGGAAACCTTATACCTTATATGAAAATTCGTGATTTTACGTTCACCAGTCTTTCTGATGCTGTATAAGTTTACTTGAGTTAATTTATTAAAAAGCCTTTTGGTACGAACCAGAAGGCTTTTTTGTGTTCTGTCATACCAACCTTACCAAGCTTTAAAAGCTTAGTAAGGTTAAATCCACAATTAAGTTAGTAACCAGCCTTACCAAGCTTTTAAAGCTTAGTAAGGCTAAATTTCTTTTACAGTTAAAGACTCTCTTGTATCAATCAATTCAGATAAAACACCCATCTCTTTCTTAATCCCTTTTTTGATTGAATACCCAACAATAAAGGCAGCCGGTATTAGCGAAATAGTAATGAAAATCATCATGGTATCACTCAAATAAACATTAAACTCTGGTAAGAGGAGGAAATAGCCAATAACATATAACACTAGAATGGTTATCGTCACAGGGCCATGAATCCGCTTTCTGTAATTGTAAAAACCAAGATACTGTTCATTTACCTCCTTTGCAGATTTGCTCAAATCGATCGTTGAAGATGCATAAATACTATAGCCTTCAATGAGTATTCTAATTGCCAAACCTCCTAGCATGAGTGACACGCCAACATGACTTAAAGTCTCTTGAAATCGAGCCACGTAAACTATGAAGGCCACTATACCAATAAGTGTAATAATAAGTATGCCTATATTCGCAAGATGCATGTTCACAACACTTCTCATCTTTTTCTTTGACAGTTCAATCAATTCCACAGCGCTTACCTTGCTAGCTGGCTGTTCCTTTTTTGATTGCTGCCATTTATTTTTTATATCATCAAAATCCTTACTCATGATTTAATATTTTTTTCAATTGCTTTTTAATTCTATGTATTCGCACTCGAAGGTTTCCTTCGCTTATACCTACTACATCAGCTATTTCTTCGTACTCCAATTCATCCAACACCATCATAATAATTAGCCGATCCATTTTGCCAAGCTTGCCAATTGCAGCATAAAGCTCTTGATTGTCTTGTTGGGTTGTGTTTTCAGTTGGAAACTCTATACCTGATCTTCCTTCTTCCAATGAAACATGCATTTTCGACTTGTTATTACGAATGTATTTCAAACAAGTATTTACTGTTATTCTATATATCCAGGTTTTGTAGCTGGAACCACCCTGAAACTTGTCCAGGGCTCTCCATGTGTTTATAAATGTTTCCTGCGAAAGATCAGCGGCCAGATCTTCATTACCTTTCATAAAACCTTTGCACATCTGATATACCATACCGTAATATTCTGAATGTAGATTTTCGAAAAGCTGATTACTGGGCATATTCGGTTAGGTAGTTATTTACTTGCTTGTAAAACCACTCCGGCTGATCGAACATAATAAAGTGCTTGCTATCATCAGCCATTACAATCGACTTATTTTTCAAGTTAGCATATTGTTGTTCAAAAGTCTTTTGAGTCATTTCTTTTGTTGGAAATGTGGCGCCAAGTATCAAAGTATTCACGTTAATGTTCTGCAATTCTGGTCGCAAATCTAATTTAAGTAAATCCGTATAGCCATACACATAAGTCTCCCGATCTGCAATTTTTGACCAGCTGGCAATTTCTTCAATCTTCTCTTTGGTATTGGTCATGTTAGAGGCCATTCCATAAGCCATTTGAGCAAAAGCATCCGCTTCCATTTCTATAATCCTATTGTTATACGGACTATCATATTGCAATGAACTCGCAGGAACACCTGGCATCATCAGTTCTCGCATACATGGAATTGCGTCAACAAGTATTAAGCCTGAGACTTCATCATTAAAATGTGCCGCGATCTCAGTAGCCAGATTGCCACCCATACTATGGCCAATTACGGTCAGGTTTTGCAAATTTTCTGTTTCAACATATTTAATGAGCTCATCTTTAATAGGAGCATACCAAGGAGTACCGATTGGTTCCAAACCATCAAACCCGGCATAGGTGACTACATGAGTTTCATAAGTTCCATTGAGATTCTGAATAGTCTCGTTCCAGACTGATCCTGGTGTAGTGAATCCAGGCAAAAATAGTATTGGATTGCCTTTGCCTTGTTTTTCAACTTTAATGGCTGATTGACCATACGTTATGTTGATCAAAACCAATGCAGCGAGTGTAAATAGTATTTTTTTCATTGTTCTTTTTGTTTAGAATTTCCCCTTTGATCCAGACATGCTTCAATTGTTACAAAAGCATTAAAAAATTATTATTAAGACCAGGAATTACTAGCAATTCAGGTTTGGGAAAGTTGAGTTTCCATAAACGGTAGGTACTCATGCTTTTAAATAGCCGTTTAAATAAATAATTTTTGATGTGGTATTAATGGCTTGCAACTTAGAGTCAAATCAATAACTTAAAACTATTGATGCATAAAGGCCTTTATAGATGGAATAAGTAGTTTGCTTAAAGATTTGGCCACATTGAATGATAGATAGAAGAACCACCATATTGAATAGGAACAATACGTTTTTCTTTACCAGGCTTCAATATGAGTCAGGTGATTGGGATGTGGATCAAAGAATGCCATCGAATGTGCTCAACTCATTAATTGAATATACTACGCTGAAGGTAGACACCAATGAGAATATTGTGCCTTTGAGTAGCGATGAAATATTTGAATGTCCGTTTTGCTATCTATCAGGTCATAAACTCGTACAGTTTTCCGATAAGGAGAATGAGAACTTTAAAAAGTATGTGGAGAATGGGGGATTTGTGTTTGTAGATGATTGCAACCATGATATTGATGGTCTGTTTGCGAAATCATTTGAAGAGCAGATGATACGCACTTTTGGAGTAGGTAAATTGAAGAAATTGCCAAATGATCATGCGATTTATTCTTCATTTTTCACGTTCGAAGATGGCCCCCCAACTACCTCTCAGGAGTTAAATGGCTGGGGTGACGATCTTGTGCATGATTATTTAAAAGCGGTGGAAGTAGATGGCAGAGTAGGAGTATTATACAGTAACAAAGATTATGGTTGTGAGTGGGATTACGATTTCAGAAACAAAAGATGGTATAAAATTGATAACACGAGGTTTGCAGTAAACATTGTGATGTACGCTTTAACCTCATAATACAATAAGATGGAACAGGATTTGGAAAAAGCAGAGAAGGAAGTAGTTCAATTAGTTGAAAAACTCTCCGATTTAAAAAAGGAAATTGCCAAGGTAATTGTTGGTCAAAATGACATTGTTGATCAATTGATAATTACATTTTTAGCAGGTGGTCATGCCTTATTAGAAGGTGTACCGGGACTTGCTAAAACATTAATGATCAGGACATTATCAGAAGCAATGCACTTGAAATTTAGGAGAATTCAGTTTACTCCAGACTTAATGCCTTCTGATATAGTAGGAACTGAAATTCTTGAAGAAGACCATAGCACCGGTAAGAAGTTTTTCAAATTCAATGAAGGGCCAATTTTCTCCAATATTGTATTGGCTGATGAAATCAACAGAACACCACCTAAGACACAGTCCGCGTTGTTAGAAGCCATGCAAGAATTTGAGGTGACTTATGCAGGTAAAACATATTCATTAGATCGACCATTCCTAATCCTTGCTACCCAAAACCCAATAGAACAGGCTGGAACGTTTCCTTTACCTGAAGCACAATTAGACAGGTTCTTATTATACATCCAATTAGATTATCCCGGAGAAGCGGAGGAAACTGAAATACTAAAATCTACCACCGGAAAGAAAAAAGAAAAAGTGAATGGTGTAATCTCTGGTGAAGATATTGTAAAGCTTCAGAGTATGGTTAGAGATGTGCCAATTAGTGATGATCTCGTGAGTTTGGTAAGTAAACTAGTACGAGCAACCAGACCAGCAACTACAATTTCTGACTATGTAAAAGAATGGGTGGCTTGGGGCGCTGGCCCGAGAGCAGGACAGGCAATCATACTCACGGCCAAAGCCAATGCATTGCAAGAGGGTAGGCTGAGTGTAACCAAGGCTGATATTGAGAAAGTAGCACTACCAGTTTTACGTCATCGAGTAATCGTCAACTTTAAGGCTGAGGCCGAAGGAGTTACATCCGATGATGTGACAAAACAATTATTAAAGACTATCGATATCTCTAACAACGGAGCAGTGTAATGAACTATCAGGAACTTCTTACCCCTGAAAACCTTAACAGCGTTAAGGGGCTTGAGTTTGTTGCTAAAACAATACTCGAAGGCCATACTGCGGGCTTAAACAGGAGTCGCAAAGTAGGGCAGGGTATGGAGTTTAGTCAGTATAGAAGTTACGAGCCGGGTGATAATTTGCGATTGTTAGATTGGAAAATGCTCGCCAGGTCATCACGTTATTACATCAAACAGGCTGAGATTGACACCAACATTGCTGTAAAGTTTATTATAGATGCCAGCGCTTCAATGCTGCATCAAGATCAGGGACTCACTAAAATGGATTATGCTCGTTTTATGTGTGCTACTTTGGGGTACCTCACCAGCCATCAGGGAGATGCAGTTGGGCTTTTTGCATTGAATGAAACTGAGCTTAAAACACTTTACCCAAAAGCGCATGTTAGGCACTTCAATCGTTTTTTGCATTACCTGGTGGAGATCGAGAATAAAGGTAAATGGCCTTCAAATAGTGCGGATATTAGAGAGCTGCATGATAGAAAGCATAAAGAGTTAATCGTGTTCATCTCCGATCTTTATCAAGAAAATAATGAGCTTCTGGATTTTGTAAAATCGCTGAAAACCAATAGAAATGAAGTGGTAGTAATTCACCTGATGGGTGAAAACGAATTAAATTTCAATTACACAGGAAGTGTAACATTCGAAGATTTAGAAACGCATTCCAGGGTTAAATTATCAGCTGCCGATGCGAAGGAAATCTATGAACAGAATATATCAGAATTTCTATTCAATGTGAATGAGGCTCTTCTCAGAGAAGGGATTGATTATAACTTATTTTCAACCGCTACCTCTATCGGAGAAATGCTGAATAGTTTTTTAAAACGTAGAAATGCCCTTATCTGATGGAGTTTGTCAATGCATCATATCTCTATGGATTATTTGGGCTAGTGATACCTATAGCGATACACCTTTGGAGTAAGAAGGAAGGAAAAGTAATTCAGGTAGGTAGTTTAAAATACATTCCTGAATTTGAAACGAAGCAGTCGAAAAGCGTCAAGCTAAATGAATTGCCCCTTTTAATCGTAAGGTGTTTGGTGCTTAGTTTATTCTGTTTGTTGATGGCTGAATTACTAACAGTTAAAAAGGCTTCAAATACCAACGCCATTGTACTTATTGAACCTTCATTGCTGCAAGACACAAGGGTTAAAAATGCGTTAGATACATTACAAATGGAAAAGCGTTTGCTGAGTAAAGGTTTGAGCTTTATTGAGGATCAAAATGAGTCATTCGAAACGGTACCAATATGGGATGTATTTGATGAGGTAAGCAAGCTACCTGCGGATACGGTATATATTTTAACAACAGTTACTGAAAATGACTTAAGGGGAAAACGCCCTGCCACAAATAAGGTAGTACACTGGTTGCCAATTGAATCGTTAGAAAATGAAGAATACACTCATAGAAGCTTCTCCAATGGTTATGATTTGGTTGCTACTAGTAATGCGATATCAACAAAGTACCAATGGTCGCAAAGGGCGTCAGAAGTGTCAAATCAAGTTGAAAATTGGGATACTTTGAAAATTGACATCGTTTATGACTTAGAATTTGAGAAAGAGCTCAAATATTTTCAATCGGCATTGGCCACCATTTCTGAAATTGCCAAAAGACCTATAATTATTAATGATATCACATTAAATAAATATCAAAATTCAAGCTCCGATTGGCTGATTTGGCTATCAAAAGAGCCACCATCGGCACAACAGGCCGGAAATATCTTATCCTATCGTGAAGACATTCTAAAGCCTATTTTATCAAACACTAACGGTCATTTTTATCTGAATAACCGTATTACACATGATAATTTCATTGCTGAAGATTTTATCGGTCAGCTTTTTGAAATAATAATCCCAATTACGTCAGATACAAAAGAACAGAGACAAGTACCAATTGAAATGGTCAAGCTAAATCAATCTGATATCGAAATTGGGGCAACAAATAAAGCAACAGCCGATTGGCTTTGGTTAGTTTTTATTGGCTTATTTCTTTTTGAACGATTTTATTCCATGAAAAGAAAGCAATGAAGAGTGGAATAGACATATTGAATAAAGTAACGCTTAAATGGCGGTTGGTCTATTTAGCCAATGCTGTTCTACTAGCAAGTGGTTTAACATTACTCATACTTTTTATTATAGAGCTTAAGCATTTAGGCTTAATTAGTCTAGCATTCATTTCAAGTCTGGCACTTTTTATTCTCATCTATAGACCATGGAAAATCAATACCCAAAGAAGCTCCAGATGGCTGGATGTATCGTTCGGGATGGCTCAGAATAGCTCATTTTTATTGGTTTCTGACAGTGGGGATAGTTCAGTGATTGCCAAAGTACAACGTAAGCGTATCTCAGAAATTCTAGTTGCCAATGAAGAACATATTGGATGGCCTGCTTCACTAAAAAACGGATTAATTGGTCTTTTACTGTTTACAATTTCGGGCTTCCTATTAAGTCTGATTGATATTAATTCTACTGATACGGTAAAGCAACAAAAAAGTGATTTGGCCTTCGCTTCGTCTGATTCTGTTTTTACTGATCATGTGCTAAGTATCACTAAACAAGAGGTGCGAATTAATTACCCGAACTATACCAGATTGAATTCAATTACTAGCGAGAATTTCAATATTACTGCACTAGAAGGCTCATTCATTACCTGGAAGGTTGCGTTTTCTGAGAAACCCAAAAGTCTTCTTCTGGAGATGAACAATGGCAAGCAGTTCTCTTTTAAACAGAATGATGATGAGTATCAACTAACCAGTCAGTTACAGGCCAGCGGATTTTACAAATTAATCTATACAGATGCCAATAAAAAACAGTATGAAACAGAGCTTTTTCAGATCATTGCACTACCAGATAAGGAGCCGGAAGTTGCCATTGAGAAATTAGATCGGTTTACCATATTAGAAATTGATGACCCCTGGAAACTGCAGTTTACTTCCAAAATGTTGGATGACTACGGCCTCGATTCAACTGCTATTGTGGCCACGGTGAGCAAGGGCTCAGGTGAGGCTGTCAAGTTCAGAGAAGAACGAATGACATTCGATAAACCTTTGAAAACTGGAAGCAAGAGCCAGACCCTTACAAAATCAATTGACATAGCTAAGCTGGATATGACCCCAGGTGATGAGTTGTATTTCTATGTAGAAGTATTCGATAACAAACGCCCAAAATCAAATAGAAACAGGACAGAGACCTATTTTGTGAGTATCAGAGATACCACAAAAATTGAGTTTTCATTAGAGGGAGCGTTAGGTGTGGACTTAATGCCAGAATATTTCAGAAGCCAACGGCAGATCATTATTGATACAGAAAAATTGGTGAAACAGCATGGTAAAATTTCTAAGAATGATTTTGATTTCACGAGTAATGAACTTGGGTTCGATCAGAAAGCACTACGCTTAAAATATGGCCAGTTTATGGGTGAGGAGTTTGAAAGTGGAATTACGGAATCTGAAAGTGAGGAAGTGGAGGCTGATCATGACCATGAACATGACGATAAAGACCCACTGGCAGAATATTCCCATGCACATGATAGTGATAATGAACATAACCTCGTACCTGAAGAAGAGAAGGAAGAAGATCCTTTACATGATTTTAAGCATGATCATGACGATCCTGAAGAAGCCACTTTGTTTACTTCGTCAATCAGAGGCAAACTGCGTGCAGCCATGAACGAAATGTGGGATGCAGAATTGTATTTACGACTCTATCAGCCCGAAAAGTCATTGCCTTATCAATACAAGGCACTAGAGTTGATCAAGGAAATTAAAAATCATGCACGTATTTATGTTCATAGGATAGGTTTTGATCCGCCTCCAATAAAAGAAGATAAACGGCTTTCTGGTGATATAAAAGAGGTGCAATCAGGAACAAATAAAATAGTTTCTGAAGAAGAAAAGAATTACCCTGCCATTGAAAAAGCTATTTTTTATTCTGAACAAATCATAAAAGAAAGCCTTAGAGAATATGACTCAGAAGTATTTAAAAACGCTGGTAATGAATTAGCCGCATTGGCGATAGATCAACCGGGAAGGCATTTTGCAACCCTGCAATTACTCCAACAATTAAACTTGAAGCAGGTTGAACCAGAGAGTTTGTATTCAGCTTTAAAGAAGGTACAGTCAGAATTAAGCAAAGCGCTTCCTGTAGAAAATGTGTTAAATGGCCAAAATCATGCCTCAGAAGACGATTTAACTCGTGTGTATTTGAATCATCTTACTAAATCATAGAATGAGTAATGGGTGTTCTAAAAACTGATTTGTTGTGGTATGTCATTCCAACAATGCTGGTATTGTTTAGTTTACTAGCTTTTCTGGATTCTAAGAATGGCAAATTATACGTTTCTCGGTTGGTGGCCCTGGCAGTTGTTTTAATAAGTATTGGACTACTATATCTTGAGCCATTTTATTTCGCTGCTGCTGATGTTGATACAGTCATCATCACGACAGATGGAGCTAACAAAGAAGATAGTTTAAGATTGAAATATCCTAATAATAAGTTCATTGAGTGGTCAGATACCATCAATGCTTCTGATTTAAAAAACCATGTTGTTATTAACGGTTATGGTTTTCCTGAGTATGATTTGTACAAATTAGAAGGCAAAAAGGTTGATTTTATTCCAGCCGATAAGCCATCTGGGATAATCGATGTCAATTACAATAGTATTGCCAATGTGGGTGAAAATCGGGCAGTTCAATTAAAAGTGAATGACCTTAAAGATTCCTGGATAAAGCTCTCAATGTTGGGTGACGTAGTTGATTCTGTGCAAGTGGCTACTGATTCAATGGAATTAGTAGCATTGAATTTTACACCCTTAATTGCGGGCAAAAGTCTTCTCAAGCTAATTGTGGAAAATAATACTTCCATCTCACAAGAAGAACAGTTGCCTGTGGTAGTTCAAGAGCCTGATAAATCAGCTGTATTAATGTTGAATGATCAACCAACTTTTGAATCTCGGTTTTTAAAAAATCATTTGATCGAACAGGGTCATAAGGTATTTGTGCGATCAAAAATTACCACTGAACGTTTTCGTTATGAAAATTCGGGATTTGAATTTGACAAGCTACCGTACTTGTCTGATCACGTACTGAGTGAGTTTGATCTATTGGTTATACCAGCAACTATTATTTCAAATTTAAGTCGAACTGAACGATTGAGTATAGAAAAAAAAATAAGAGAGTCAGGTTTGGGATTACTGGTTTTAGTTTCGAGTGCTTCAGACAAGATTCCAAGTTGGTTAGATTTTAGCGTTCAAGCTTTGGAAGATGAAAAGTACCAACTTGAATTGAGCAATAAACGAATTGCAGTTGAATCGATAGGCAACATTAGTTCAAAAAATGTATTGAGTGAATGTCATCTGGCAGCTAATGAAGTATGCTTGAAAGTAACTCAACCGCTAGGGCAAGG
>NZ_JAVJUY010000223.1:0-7773 GCF_040220315.1 Fulvivirga sp. | reverse complement strand
GGAAACGCTCGTTGAGCTAATTTCAAGAAAAATGGAGTCTATCTCAGCGAAAGATAAATTCACGCTAAATAGAAAAATTGCCTCCTATTTAATCCAAAAAGGGTACGAACCATCCCTTGTTTGGGAAACCTTAAATGCTGAAAATTAACTTGTATTCTAGCTGACATACCAGCCCTTCATACCAACCTTATTTTATCAATCGAGTATAGTACTTTACTATCAACAAGAAATATATGATTATCAGGGTTCTCTTTCTAGTTTTTACTTCTCAACTATGCTTGGCTCAATCTAATATCAACACTAAAAAAGGTTTGGCAGTGGATGGCTATGACGTGGTCAGCTATTTTAATGGCACACCTAAAGAAGGTCAAAAATTGTATAATGCTCAATACCAAGGTGTTACATATTATTTCGCATCTGAAAAGAATTTACTGACATTTAATAAAGCACCAGAAAAGTATATACCCGCTTACGGTGGTTGGTGCGCCTATGCCATGGGTGAGACGGGCGAAAAGGTGAAAGTAGACCCTGAAACGTATAAAATCACAGATGGTACGTTGTATTTATTCTATAATTTCTGGGGCAATAATACGCTAGAGCCATGGAATGCAAATGAGAAAAAATTAAAGACTCAGGCAGATTTAAACTGGAACAACCTAAATAACAATTAGGTACTTGCTCAATCTCTAAAATCACTTTTTAATTATATTTGCCGCAATGAAATTAATTGAAGCATGTAAGGAAATATTAAGGCAGTTAGACACTGTTATTAATAGCATAAAAGATGAGGACTTTACTAAACCCATCCCTTCATTAAACAGCTCCACTGTTGGTCAGCATGTAAGACACACATTAGAATTTTTCACTTGCCTTATAAATAGCGCCAAAACCGGTCAGGTTAATTATGATAATAGAGATCATGACCAGGTAATTGAGCAAGATAAAACAGTTGCACAAGCCGTTGTTACCGATATAATAAACTTTTTAGATAGTACTCCCCTAAATACAGAATTGGTATTACAGGCGAATTACAGTTTATCCGATGATGACTGTACTAGCATAAACACTAATTTATACCGAGAGCTGGCTTATAATATAGAACATGCTATTCATCACATGGCAATATTAAAAGTGGGGATAAAAGAAGTGGCTCCCTACGTTACTTTACCCAGCCATTTTGGTGTAGCCGTTTCTACCATTAAATATCAGCAGGCTCAGGTAGTCAAGTAAACTTCCATGTTTTTTACATCTATTTGGAGGAGTAACTTTTTCATCAGGCTCCGAAACTGGGAATACTGGCCCTTTTTGGTTGTGTACTGGCCAGTTTTATTTTACTGGTTCTATTTGGCCATCAAGGCTAGATCCCTTTTTTATTTTTCGGCATCAAACCCTGGAATTGAAAATGGTGGGATGTTAGGCGAATCCAAAATAAAAATTCTTAACGCCCTTCCCCCAGAGTTAATTCCTAAAACTATTTTTATTAATTGCAGTGAACCTCTAGAAAAAAACCTTATTGAAAAGCTTCAGTTTCCGATCATTTGCAAACCAGATATGGGCGAAAGAGGCTGGAGAGTTGAAAAAATCAATAATAAAGAAGAATTAAAACTATACCATGGCCAAATTGCCGTTGATTATCTTATTCAAGATTTTTTAACTGAGCGTATTGAGTTAGGGGTATTTTATTATCGATATCCTTCAGAACAGTCTGGGACCATCAGCTCCATAGTAGCTAAAGAAATGTTAATAATACAAGGAGATGGAAAATCTACTTTACAACAATTGATTTTGAACTACGACCGGGCCAAATTACAATGGGAAATACTTAAAAATCGATATAAAAACAGGCTCAATGAAGTTTTGACAAATGGTGAATCAATTAATCTGGTAGCTATAGGCAATCACTCAAGAGGCACTAAGTTTTTAGATGGTAATCATTTTATTAACAATCAGTTAATTCAAGTATTTGATGAAATAAGTAGCAAGATTGATGGTTTTTACTTTGGTCGTTTTGATATTAAAGTGCATTCTACTGAGGATTTATATAACGGCAAGCTAAAGATTATGGAATTGAATGGCGCTGGCTCAGAACCCGCTCACATTTACAATCCAGGATACAGTTTATGGAACGCCTACAAAGTAATTTTTCATCATTGGAAAGTACTTTATGAGATTAGTATGGAGAACCACAAAAAAGGGGTGCCATTTATGACCTTAAAAGAGGCCTGGCGAGAATATCGAAAAACCAAAGTAGTTGGAAAATGATGTTAACTTTTATCCTGGCATTTTCCTTTAGTTTTATTGGCTCCATCCCACCCGGAGCTATAAACATTAGCGTACTCCAACTGGCCATTGAAAATAAAAGAAGAGCGGCTATTAGATTCAGTGTGGCTTCTGCCCTTATTGAATTTCCTTATGTAGTTATTGCAGTGATCTTTAGTGATTGGCTACTATCCACAGAGATAGTTATAAACAACATTAAGTTAATTTCAACTTCAGTAATCATGCTTCTAGCCATTATCAATACCTATCAGTATTTAATTAACAAAACCCCAAAACCACTAACTAATTCCGGTGGATTTAGAAGAGGTATGGTTATCAGCATTTTCAACCCATTGGCAATTCCATATTGGGTGGGCATAACAGCCTATCTTACCAATCAGGGTTGGATAAGTATTGAAAGTAACAATCAACTTATCATTTATGCTTTAGGCGTGTCTTTAGGAACGTTCGCATTACTATTTGCATTGATAAATTTCTCCTCGAAAGTTAATTTGGAAATTAAAAATCAACGACTCACAAAACTCATTCCTGCAGTTGTATTCTACCTTTTAGGATTTTATGGCATGTGGCAACTATTGGCTGATTTTTAATGTTGCTGCATCCGGTTTTATAGAAAAAACTACCTGCTTATTTGTAAGTTTCTCAATTATCGGTTTCAGCATAAGCTCTGCATTCATCAGCGTATTTTCCATAATTCCTGAGTTTAATGCTGATTGCTTTATTTCATCTTCAGCTGCCTGATATGCCCTTCTAATAAATTCCTTTTCGTCTTCCATTGGGTTGGTTTGCATCGAGTAAATTCGTGTTTTAGACATATCCAACTTATAATAACAAAGCTCCGGTTTAGGTAAGTTGATGTAGATAGTATCACTGGAATGATAGATATTCTCTTCGGACAACTTAGTTAGGTCAATGCATCCTACCGCAGAACCTTCAGAAATCAATGCAATTTTACTATCAGGACCTAGTTTAAAAATTTTCCAAAATTCAGGGCTTACCTTCTTCAATTCCGTAATTTCTTTGAAATTATACCTCACCAACTCAAGCTTACCCAACGACTCAACTTCCCTCAAAATACTTGAATTGGTAATTTCAACAGGTTTTTCTGAACTCGCTTGGGTCTGCCACAAATAGATAATTATTGCCAACAGGCCTATCCAAGGTAAAATTTGCAACAGTTTTACTACAGATTTCATATCGTGTTACTTTTATCCTTTCAATTTAAAGATTATTGATAGCATTAAATAATGCTGTTCTGTAACTTTCATTGCATGTGGAAAATCTGGATAGATACTGGTGGAACATTTACTGATTGCATAGCGATAGACCCAGAATCCAATCAACATAGGTTAAAAGTATTAAGCAGTGGCGTTATCAAATGCTACATTCATGAGATATTGAATGACACAACCTTGAAAGTTTCTCTCAACCCTCCACTCAAAGAAAATATACTATCTGATTATCAACTAATAGATTCAAAAACAGGAAACTCAGTAAGGATAGCTTCTTTTGATCCTGAAAATCAGAATCTAATTTTAACAGACTCCATTGTCAATTCTCTTGATTTATCCGGTAGTTGTGAAATAACAGCTTCTGAGCCGGTACCAATCCTGGCAGCCCGAATTTTAACATCCACTTCTCTCATTTCTACCTTGCCCAAAATGGAAATGCGTTTAGGTACTACCAAAGGAACCAATGCACTTTTAGAAAAAAAAGGAAGTGATGTCACCCTGCTGATTACCAAAGGATTTAAAGACCTATTAAAAATAGGCACACAGCAACGTCCCAGACTATTTGAATTAAACATTAAAACACCACCTCCACTTTATTCCAGGGTTATAGAAGTGGATGAGAGAATAACTGCAAGTGGCTCAATAATGCAGCCCATAAAACTTGATGGAAATTTACTAGAAAGCGTACCAAAAAACTCATCTGTAGCAATTGCCTTCATAAACAGCTACAAGAACGGTACACATGAGTCGCGTGCATTAGAGGAATTAAAAGATAAGGGATTAGAATATATCAGTGCTTCACATCAAACCTCATCTAACATAAGAATTTTACCCAGAGCTGAAACCACAGTTGTCAATGCGTATTTAGAACCTGTTTTAGGCAAATATTTTAAGGATATAAAAGAAAGTTTACCTGAACAGCAGCTTAAAATTATTTCTAGTGCCGGAGCCATTGTTGATAGCACCGATTATCTTCCTAAAGATGGGCTCTTAAGCGGCCCTGCTGGTGGTATACTAGGTGCCTATAATACTTCTAGGCAGTCCGGTTTTAACAGGGTTATTACGTTTGACATGGGTGGAACAAGCACTGATGTGTCAATTTTAGAAAATGGTATAAACTACGCATACCAAACAAAAGTTGGTGATGCTACTATTCAAAGCCCGTGTGTTGATATTGATACAATAGCTGCTGGTGGTGGGTCGATTTGCTCGATTAAAAATGGCATGTTTGAGGTAGGGCCAGAAAGTGCAGGTGCAAATCCAGGACCTGCTTGTTATGGAAATAACGGGCCTTTAACGATTACCGATTTAAACCTATTGGCAGGCAGGGTTGTTTCAAGTCAGTTTGCTATTCCACTCACTAAAGCTGATTCTGAACAAGCCCTACAGAATGTTTCAGAAACCATCGATGAGCAGCTATCAAAAGAAGAGCAAATTGAAGCTTTTCTTAGAGTTGCAAATGAAAATATGGCATCGGCCATTAAAAAAATAGCCACTCGAAAAGGTGCTCAGTTGGAAGGCATGTGCCTTACAACTTTTGGTGGTGCCGGTGGGCAACATGCTTGCGATATTGCTGAAATTCTGAATGTTTCTGAGGTTTTAATACCCTATGATGCCGGGATTTTGAGCGCATTGGGCATTGGTTTAGCGGATATCGACAAGATCAAAGAGCAGTTGATCCTACAAGGTTTAAATTCATTTCAATTAAATAAAGTTGAGATAATAGATTCCATCAAAAATCAACTTTTAGCTGAATTCAAAAAAGCCGGGTATTCAGATCATGACGTTATCACAAAAAATGAATATTGCTACCTGCGATTTCAAGGTCAGGAATCGACCATTGAAATTGACAATAATGATACCACTGATTTATATCGCGCATTTAAAGACCAGTATATAAAAATTTATAATCACTGGATAGAAAACAAAGATATTGAAGTTGAATCGGTGAAGGTGGTGATGAGTATAGAAACGAACAATAAAGACTTAATATGCCAATACCAAGCTTCCGATTCGGCTCCAACGCCTCAGTATCGAACAAAAAGTCTATGTAACGGTAAATATCTAGATACCGCTATTTATAGTCGTGAGCAACTTTCGCCAGGTAGTTTCATTCAAGGCCCGGCAATCATTACCAGCAACAGCACCACCATTTACGTTAAACCTGACTGGCACCTTGAAATTGATCGATGGAATTCTGCTGTTCTTAAAAAGAAAATTTCGAGCCGCAATGAGTTACAACTTTCTGATAGCGCAACCAGAACATTGTTTCAAAATAGATTTATGAGTGTGGCACTTGACATGGGTGCCATGTTGGAAAGGACTTCGTTTTCAGTAAATATCAAGGAACGCTTAGATTTCTCCTGTGCCATTCTTGATGCACAGGGCGACTTAATTATCAATGCCCCTCACATACCTGTACACTTGGGAAGTTTAGGAGTATGTGTTAAGAGTGTGCTCAGTCAGCTAGAAATTGCTGAAGGTGATGTTGTAATTACCAACCATCCTCAGTTTGGAGGCTCTCACCTTCCTGATGTTACTTTAATAAGTGGTGTGTTTCATGATCATCAACTGATAGGCTATGTAGCGAATAGAGCTCATCATGCTGAAATTGGCGGAATGACACCAGGTTCTATGCCTGTTAATGCCACAAGTTTAAATGAGGAAGGTGTAATTATACCTCCTATGTACTTAATGAAGTCTGCTGAATCTCGGATAGATGAATTGAAAGAACTATTAAGCAGTTCAGAATTTCCAACCCGATCTATCAACGAGAATATGGCCGATGTAAATGGTGCTTTAGCATCTATACAGCTTGGGATAAGAGAGTTAAATAAATTGTGTGAACAATATGGGTCAGATAAAATACGAGCTAATCTGGCCTCTATTAAAGATTTTTCTGCATCATTATTAAAATCAAAGCTAAAGCAGTTAAAACCAGGAAATTATGAAGCTGTTGAAGCACTTGATGATGGCTCAAAGCTGTGTGCCAAAGTCACAATTTCTACAGATTCAGTTGAATTTGATTTCAATAACACATCCGCTGTACATGCTGGTAATCTTAATGCCAATCCAGCAATTGTTCAAAGTGTGATCCTCTATATTTTACGATTAATTGTGGATGAAGATATTCCTTTAAATGAAGGCCTGATGAAGCATGTTAAAGTTAACCTGCCAACGTGCTTGCTAAATCCTGATTTCGATCATAGGCAACCCGCTGTGGTTGGTGGAAATACTGAAGTAAGTCAACGATTAACAGATACTATTTTAAAGGCATTAGAAATGGCAGCGTGTAGTCAGGGTACCATGAATAACTTATTATTTGGAAATGATTCATTCGGCTATTATGAAACGATCTGTGGAGGAACGGGTGCCGGTTACAATTTCAACGGTCATGACGCCATACATCAGCACATGACCAATACCAAAATTACCGATCCGGAAATTATTGAATTAAAATATCCTGTAAGACTAGATGCATTTAAAATTCGTAAAAACTCAGGTGGCGCTGGCCAATTTAAAGGAGGTAACGGGGTTTGTCGCTCTTTTACTTTTCTAGATGAATTGACACTTACCATCCTCAGCCAACACAGAACTGTTGAACCTTATGGGCTAAATGGTGGTAATCCAGGCAAAAAAGGAGAGCAAAATTTAATCAGGAAAAATGGTGAGCGAATTGAGCTTAGCAGTTCTGATGTGCAACAAGTTAAAAATGGAGATAAGCTAATTGTCAAAACTCCTGGTGGTGGTGGGTTTGGTTCAACCGATTAAATTAACTTGCGTTTTGCCAATAACCAACTGCACTTTTCTTCCACAAGGTATGGCTAAGTTTGGCACTTCATGCCCAATTGGTGCACTAAAACATACGGGAGTGTCTGTAGATAATTTATCCAATACTAAATCCTCCAAACTAACGCCAAACTTAATTTGAGTGTCTTTTAATTCAGAAAACTGTCCAATAATTAGCCCAGCTATATTATTAAGCTTATCTGCCCTTTTTAATTGGGTTAACATTCGATCTATTTTGTAATAATACTCGTCAATTTCCTCAATAAAGAGAATTTTGCCATCTGTCTCTAATTCATTTCTTGTCCCGATGCCATCAGCCAGTAAGGACAGGTTACCTCCAATGATTTCTGCTTCCATCTCTCCTACTCTATTTTGAGAGTGAACTTCCCAGCTATAACTGATTGCATCATCAAAAAGTAATTTTTTAAGCGATTCAACTGAAGTGCTAACGCCTTCATATTCAAATTGAACA
>NZ_JAVJUY010000222.1:0-5155 GCF_040220315.1 Fulvivirga sp. | reverse complement strand
GTGTACGATGGTATTTTTATACCAAATACTTCCGCTCTCAATGATTTCCAGTTCCCTGTCTTTCTTCCAGGCACCGCTCATGTGCACAAACTTTGAGTCCTCGTGAAACAGTGGTTCGAGTTTTTCCACATTTTTGTCTGTCATCCATACCCATTTTTGTTTAGATAGATCCTTGATCTGTTCCTCTGATTTCGAATTTTGTGCAAGTGATAGGTTAAGGCCTATCATGACAAATAGTAACCCTATAAGTGGTTTCTTCATTTTATATTATTTAGTAGTTGTTATTATGTTCTTTTAGAAAAGTGATATCCTATTAGTTTAGCCCTTTTTCAGCCAGCCATTCAGACATCAAATCAGCTATTTCTATATTATTAAGGTCTGCAAATGGGAAGTGGGTATTTCCTTTTATGCCTATTTCCGGAAGGTGGATTATCGTCACATCCCCACCATGCTTGTTTACAACATCTGTCCATTTCTTAGCCATTGCTAGTGCGACCCTCCATTGTTCCTCACCCGGATACACGGATGGTTCTGTGGGAATATTATCCCCAAAATATATGATGATGGGAATCTGTGTGAGTCTTTTAAACTCCTCCATGGGAACGCCTCTGGCTTTTAGCGTACCCCCAAAATAGGTCATTGGATCGGGAACTTCTCCTTCCGGAAAAACAAAGTTGCTGCCAGGCTCATAGGATACTATTCCTTTGATATTTTGAGTTTTTAGGGCAGTGAGCCACCCCATGCCGCCACTGTGTGAGTGGGTGACTAAAATCCCATCTCCTATTTTATCAAATAGGGCAGAAACGGCATCAATATTGACATCTATATCCAGCGGGCCGGTATCAGGAGTCATCTGGCGGTAAAACTGGTCCATATCTTCAGGCTTTTTTGAAAACTGAATGCCAGGATAAAAATTGGGATAGATACCCAGCCGAAAAATTCCAAACCACAGTTGGTCGTCAGGTGAAGCAGTGATCGTGGTAGGCATGGTACTTCGCCCTGCTCTGCCACGGCGAGGTTGGTCTAAAACATATACAGGAAAATTTCTTCGAAGGAAGATACTCTTAAAACCCTCACGGCCATCTGCTGTGGTTTCCCATGTTTTTGAAAACTGACCGTAACCATGCCAAAAGACCAATGGATACTTTCTGGCTTCCACTGGGATTTGATAGGATACATAAGCATGATCCCCATGAAGTGTCTGTCCGGATGAGCTTTGATTGCCTGGATTAAAGAAACCATGATTGATTGGATCAAAGCTTCCGGAATCACTGATTACTTTCCCTCCAATAGCAAAACTTCCCTGCTCTTTGATTGTCAGATATTCAGAGCTGACAGAAGACGGGGAGTCGCACGCCCAAAGCATAATGGTAAATATCACAGCATATGCTATGCGTAAGGGAAATGAATTATTTTTTAATGGTTTTACTTGTATTAATTGCATCGTATTAATTTCCATTTTGAAATACCTATGCAATCTTACGTGTTGATACTATATGAGTTAGTATACATATTACCGTAATCCGTACCATAATTACTTATTGGTAAGAACCAGTATTTTATAAGCCGTAGATTAGACTTGAGAAAACACAAAACTTATGAGTGACCACCTGAATTTTGATTCGATTAAAGCCTACAATGATTTCAACAATCATCCTACTTTACATCCGTTGGTGAGTGTACTGGACTTCTCCAAAGCAAAACCACGTCGTGGGCCTAAGATGACTTTTGGCATCTATACCATCATTTTGAAAGAAGTGCAATGTGGGGATCTGTTATATGGCAAGCATACCTATGATTACCAGGAGGGAACCCTGGTGTTTTTTGGACCTGGACAAGTTGTAGATGTTAGTGACAAAACGGAAATCTATCAACCGTTAGGAAGAGGATTAACTTTCCACCCCGACTTGATTTTAGGAACCCCTCTGGCCAGGCAGATCGATGAATACGGATTCTTCTCTTATAATTTAAGCGAAGCCCTTCACCTCTCTCCGGAAGAGCAGCAGACCATACTAGACCTGATGTCTAAAATCGAAAATGAACTGAAACGGCCGGTTGATAAACATAGCAAAAAGCTTATTGCTTCCAGTATTGGGCTGTTCCTGGATTATTGTGAACGCTTTTATGATCGACAGTTTATTACCCGGGAACATGTAAACACAGGTATTCTTGGTCGATTTGAAGAGCTTATGAATGGTTATTTCAATTCAGAAAAACCATATGCACTTGGATTACCATCCGTTGCTTACTTTGCGGATGAACTACATTTGTCTGCTAACTATTTTGGTGATGTTGTCAAGAAGGAAACCGGAAAGTCTGCACAGGAATACATTCAGAATAAACTAATTGAGATCGCCAAAGACAAAATCTTCGATGCTAATAAGTCTGTTAAAGAAATTGCCTTTGAGCTTGGGTTCAAGTATCCTCAACACTTCAATCGATTATTCAAAATGAAAGTTGGAGTGACTCCCGGGGAGTACCGTGGAAAAGAGTGATTTCATAATTCTCATCATTGAATGAGGAATCAAGTCCATTTTAAGTACTCTAAGTCATTTAAAAAGTAGGTGATTTAGAAATTTATAGAATTTCGTTACTATAAAATCATTGTTACCAATATTATATAAGTGTTTAAATATGGCAAGTTCATAATTACCAGATAGTAATTAATTTAACTTATCTTTAAATGGTAACATGAAGGCCATTCTTTACACCCGGGTATCTAACAAGGATCAATCCACCTTGAGACAAGTCAACGACATGAAGTCGATAGGGGAATTCGAGGTGGTTAAAGTCTTCTCGGAAAAGATCTCTGGATTTTCTGTTTCAGTTAGTGAACGACCTATTCTTCAGAAAGCACTTTCATATGTGGATGCCAATGGGATTGAATGCATCATGGTGTCAGAGATTTCCCGACTGGGCAGAAATACCCATGAAGTACTAGGGCTCATCGAAGAGCTCAAGAAAAAATCAGTCGCGATTTATATCCATAACCTGGGGACTACCATCAACCGGACCGGTTCATCCAGCGAAATATTTACTAAATTAATTGTCACGATCATGGCCGATCTGGCCAGGCTAGAAAGTGAACAAATGAGTTACCGGATTAAATCAGGAATAAGGTCCAGGAAAGCAATGGGCCTTGCCACCGGTAGGAAGGTTGGATCTAAAGAATCAGTAGATAAATTTCTATCTAAGCATTTGGATATCCAGAAGTACTTATCGAAAGGATATTCATCCAGAGAGATTCAGAAGTTATGCAGGTGTTCGCCTAACACCATTAAGAAAGTCAAGGATTTCTCAAGAAAGTTGAAAAATCTGTAAATTGATTTCAAAGACACTTTGAGCCCTTGCTATTAAATATTCTCAACGAATACGAAAAAAACGACTTTGATAAGGTCCCAGTATTTGGTAATGACCAAAAGGAGGAGTTTTTTGATCTATATTCAGCAAGTCAATATCAAAATCATTTTAGAAAACCAAAGACACTTGTAGCATTTATTTTGCTAAAGGGTTATTTCCAAGCAAGTGGTAGGTTTTATCAAGTTAAAGATTTTTATATAGATGACATTCAATACGTAGTTGACAAACTAGGATTGGTTGATCCACCATCTTTTGATAATTATCATCGAGTTACCTATTCTGAGCAGAAAACCATTATTGCAAGGAGCCTTGGTGTGATGATGTTTACTGATTGGAAACAGGAGTTTATACAAGAAGTTGATGAATTGGTAAAAACAGCATTAAAGCCCAAACAGATTCTACACACACTTCTAAAAATACTTGAAGAAAGGAAGGTTGAGATTCCAAGATATCACTTCTTTGCTGATTCGATTACTAAAGCTTTTAGAAAACTGGAAACTGGTCTTTTGAATGATGTGTCCAGGATATTAGATCAATCGCAAAAGGATGAAATTGACTCCATTTTAGAAATGCCAAAAGATCAAGCCAAGCCAATTTCTCCAAGTAACCCATACTTACTAACTACAATCAAGACACCTGAGCAGGAAATTACCCCAAGGAAAATCAAGGAAAGCTTAATAGATTTTCAGGTTATAGCAGATTTATTTAGACAATTTGATGTATCACTGAAAAAGATTGAATTATCCGATCAATTACTTAACTATTATGCTGTTTGGCTAATTAAATCAAAGCACATCAAATTTTTAGCAATTTCAGAGCCTACTAAAAAATATCTCTACTTTTTGGCATTTATAATTTATCAGTATCGAATAAGGCAAGATTTGTTTGTTGACACACTTTTGAAATGTACTCAAAAGTTTCAAAATGATATTGAAAAAGAAATTGCTGAAGATTTTCTAAACCAAAGACCTGTTAGTATTCAACAAACGAAAAAAGTCATTCAGATGGTGAGATCTCTGTCTGACCATGTTGAGCATATGAGACAACTCATTTTTTCAAATATTCAAGATGATAGCGAAAAGGTCGTACGGATACGAGAAATTTTTCATGATATAGATAAATCAAAAGGTGATAGACAGGCACAAAAAAAGGAAATAGAAGAAGAGCTTATAAAGTTGGAAACTTCTATTTCATCAGGTCTAAAGAACCAATTGATGTATGAGAAGTACATTAAAAACTACAGAAAAATTCAGAATCGTGTAGCTGGAATACTCCGTGTTCTAGATTTCAATAAATCAACATCAAATCCAGATATCATTGATGCAATAGATTTTTTTAATAGTCACAAACAAGTTAGTTCAGTAAAGAAACTTCCGATGAAATTTCTGGATACTAAAGCTTCGCAAGTAATGAAGGATTACCCCGGAGATGAATGGACATTATGGAAAGTAATATTGTTTATTCAGGTCGTTGAGCATATCAAAAGTGGTTCATTAAATCTGAGCAATTCAGAAAGGTATAAGGCTGTAGAAGAGTATCTAATTTCACAACAAAGATGGGAGAGTCATCGAGAAAGTTTACTCAACAGAGCCAGTTTGCCATTTGAGAAGGATGTAGGACACTTCATTTTAAGAATGACGGAAAGCCTCCATGAGCAATACCAAAAGACAAATGAGAATTTAAAAACAAATGAGCATCTGACCTTTACTAATTCTGGAGCGGCAAAAGTTCTAACACCAAAGGTTGAAAAACCGGATCAAAGTGGACTTTTGGATCTTCTCGAAGATGAAAGAGG
>NZ_JAVJUY010000221.1:0-10871 GCF_040220315.1 Fulvivirga sp. | reverse complement strand
GCTAAAGGTATTAGACCTAACACAGTGGTAATGGCTGTTAATAATACAGGACAAAGCCTGGCTTTACCACCTTTAATAACGAGTTCTTTCACTGTTTCTTTTTCTAGCATTTCCTCATCGTCAATACCCAGCTCATGCCTTTTACGATCGATGAGTAGTTGTGTGTAATCCAAAAGCACCACACCATTGTTCACTACAATACCTGCCAATGAAATAATACCCATCATAGTCATCATAATTACGAATGACCATCCTGTTAGCATCAGTCCGCCAAATACACCTATAAAGCTTAAGAATATGGCCAACATGATTATAACTGGCTTAGAAATGCCACCAAATTGGAATACAAGAATTAACATAATTAGGCCTAACCCACTAAAGAATGCACCCATTAAAAATGCCATTTGTTTATTTTGTTCCTCTATCTGACCTGTGTAGTCAATGCTTACTCCTTTTGGTAAGTCTTTGAAGCTCTCCATTTCTTTCTGAATATCTGAAACAATGGCTCCAGCGTCTGTATAACCAGGCTGTAGCCCAGAGTAAACAGTAACTACTCTTTTTGTATCTCTATGTTTAATGGCACTAAATGCTGAGGTGTTTTTTTGATGTGCAACAGCAGAAATCGGAACCTCTTTTATTTGACCAGTAGCCTGATCCCTGAAAGTTATTCGCTGATTAAACAAGGCGCTTTTATTGTAGCGTATATCTTCGTTAAACCTCACATTAATGTCATAATCTTCACCATCTTTTTTGTAGATGCCTGCCTTTTCGCCAAATAAAGATCTTCTCAACTGGCTTCCTACTTGCCCAACAGCAATGCCTAACTCACCGGCTTTCTCACGATCAACCTCTACTTGCATAGAAGGTTTGCCTTTGTTTACATCAATTTTAATTTCCTCAATACCAGCTATATTCTTACCATTAATGAAATTTCTCATTCTTTCGGCTGTGGTAATTAATACATCATAATCATCACCTTCCAGTTCAATATTAATGGGGTACCCTGCAGGTGGCCCAACAGGATCTTTTTCAACACTTATTGATACTCCTGGGTAAATACCCTTGAGTGCATCTTGAACTTTTTGGCGTAAAACTTCTGAATCTTTGCCTCTACGATATTTAAATTCTCTCATGGAGGTAGTAATTTTAGCTCTATGAGGCATTTCAGCAGAAGAGCCCCCTTCAGTCATTGGGTTCCCTGCGCCTTCACCCACCTGAGATACTGAAGATTCCACCATATAATTATAGTTGCCATCTTTGTACTCTTCATCTCTCACAATCGCATAAACTCTATTTTCTATATCCCTTGTGATTTCATTGGTCTTTTCAATGGCGGTTCCCTGAGGATATTCAATATAAATAATGATCTGATTGGGCGTATTGTCTGGAAAAAACTCAACCTTTGTTCTTCCTGAACCTACCGACATACCGAAGGTTATAAAAGCAACAACAAGCATTACTACTGTTAACCCAAAATACCAATAGACATTATTCTTTCTTAAAGAATGGGCGATTCTTCGCTCATAAAAGTTCTCGAGTCTAACCAAAAAATTTCTTTGAAATCTGTCAGCAGCTTTTTTAATTACATATTTATACAACCAGAACAATACAACATTGGTAAACATTAGTGTTCCTAGTCCTCTCCAGGCTCCACCAAAAAACAAAAAGAATAAACCTAGTCCTCCAAGAACTACTGTTAACCTAATCAATTGCTTTCTTTTAAGTTCTTTTTTGCCCACCTCCATAAACCTGGAAACCAACATGGAATTCATAAAAATGGCTACAAAAAGAGATGAACCAAGTACTACGGATAATGTAATTGGAAAGTACTTCATAAACTCGCCCATTACACCCGGCCACATGCCTAACGGCACAAAAGCAGCCACAGTAGTTGCCGTTGAAATAATTATTGGATACGCAATTTCACCTATACCTTTTTTGGCTGCCTGAATGCGAGACATCCCTTCCTGCTCCATTAATCGGAATACGTTTTCAACAACCACAATGCCGTTATCAACCAACATTCCAAGCCCCATGATAAGCCCAAAAAGAATCATGGTATTCATCGTATAGCCTAATGCCGATAATATGGTGAAAGACATAAACATGGACATGGGAATGGCGAAACCAACAAACAGAGCATTTCTAAACCCTAAGAAAAACATCAAAACAGTTACAACCAGAATAATCCCGAAAATGATATTGTTTACTAAATCTTCAACCTGGTTCAGCGTTTTTGTCGAAGAGTCGTTTGAGATACTTATTTCCAGATCACTTGGCAGATAATCAATTTTTGCTTCATCAATAATTTTTCTTATTTGCCGGGCAGCAATAATCATATTTTTACCTGAGCGTTTCTTCACATCTAACATCACAACGCTTTCGCCAAATTCCCGCGCATAGGTAGTTTTATCTTCTTCAGTAAAGCTTACTGTTGCCACGTCTTTCAGGTAAACAGGAGCATTATCCTGATGTTTTACTACAAAATTTTCAAGCTGCGATGGTTTAGTTACTTCTCCTAATACACGGATAGTTCTTCGCTGGCCACTATTTTTAATGTTTCCGGCAGACATGGTCATATTACCATTTCTAATGGCATTAAGAATATCATCAAAGCTCACCTGAGCTGCCATCATCTTGTAGATATCTACGGCAACTTCAACCTCTTTTTCCTGGGCTCCTCGGATATCAGCGGCTTTTATTTGCGGCAAGTCTTCAATATCATCCTGCAACTTTTCTGCAAATTCCTTTAACTTCTCTACAGGGTAATCACCAGTAATATTGATATTCATAATAGGAAATTCCTCTGAGAGCCTTAAATCAAAGACATTTGGCTCTACTTTAGCCCCATTGAATAATGGCCAATCTTCACTTGCCACTTCGCTATCCACCTCATCTTTCACTTTCTGTTTTGCTGCTTCTACGCTAAGTGTTTCATCAAACTCTACTGTGATTATGG
The DNA here is from genome assembly GCF_040220315.1 of Fulvivirga sp. Taxonomy (GTDB): domain Bacteria; phylum Bacteroidota; class Bacteroidia; order Cytophagales; family Cyclobacteriaceae; genus Fulvivirga. The sequence goes on along the minus strand of NZ_JAVJUY010000221.1, from coordinate 7,912 downwards.
AGTAGTCTTCTTGCGATGTGGATAGTATCTCTACTACATTACTCACATTTTTCAGCTTATCTTCCAGCGGATCAGTAATCAGTCTCTCAATATCTTCAGCTGTATTGCCCGGATACGGAGTACTGATATATATTTTCGTTTCCTTAATTTCAGGAAAATCCTCACGAGGCATATCAAAATATGATTGAATACCCACAAAAAGAAATATGGCAATCATTACATAGATAACTGAGGCGTTATCTATAGCCCACGAGGATAATTTAAACTCTTTATTGACCTTTTTATCTTCCATGAAATTATTTCTTTAATACTTTTATTTCTTGCCCATCTTGTACACTTCTTGCACCTTCCTGTATAACATTCATTCCAGCCTTTAAACCACCAATAAACTCTACCATATCGCCCTGTGTTTTTCCTGTCTGGATGATATTCTTCTGTGCTTTGGCTATGTTTTCCCCGTTTAAATTTGAGGCAATGTAGGTATATTGCTCACCGTCAGAATTTTCTGAAATAACACTTTGAGGTATTAAAATGGCTATGTTATTCGTGTAATCATTTAAGTGTACTTTGGCAGTTAAATTCGGTTTTACAAGTCCGTTTAGGCTAGGCACCGGTATTTCAACACTAAATGATCTGTTTGAAGGATTGATGAAATTACTAGTTTGTCTGACTTTAGATTTCACCTCTTTACCTAAAATAGGAAAGAACACCTTCACTTCTTTTCCCGGAGTTATGTCAGATATATATGATTCCGGCACAAGCACTTCTACAAACATGTCTGATAAATTTACCAGCCTAAAAACTTCAGAACCTGGACCACCCGGTGCAACAACAGTTCCCTGATCTTTGGCCACATCATCAATTACACCTGCAAAAGGAGCTCTTACCGTATATTTTGATAACTGACTCTCAAATTGTTTTACCTGGTTTAATTGAGCTTCATAAGAAGCTTTTGCTTGCAAATACTGTATTTCTGTTCCGATTTTTTGTTCCCATAACCTTTTCTGACGCTGATAGGTAGTTTCAGCCAAAGTAAGCTGAGTTTTTAATTGAGCTAACTGGCTACTCATTCCGCCATCATCAATAGAAGCTAACAATTGCCCTTCTGATACACGGTCACCTTCTTGGACGTATACTTTTCTCAAAGTTCCGGCAACCTCTGGATAAATAAGCACATTCTGTCTGGTAGTAACATCACCCTGTAATTCCACAAAATGGTTAAAAACCTCCTCTTTGGTTTGAAAGATGGTAACCAGTGGTAGTTTTTTGGTTGTATCTTTTACCGAGATAACTGAATCAAGTAAAGCTATTTGTTTATCTAATTGCTTCTGCTGATCAGAAAGCTCTTTTTTCTTGGCTCTTATATCTTCGAGGTTCCCTTCAGAAACCAGCATTTCTAACGATCCTTCCGAGCCACCGCAAGCAGCTAAAAAGGCAGTTGTAATGATTAATAATGATGATGTAACTTTCATTGTTGTATATCTAGTAGCGTTTTTCATTTGTTAAGTTGTCCATAGGCCTTTTCTAACTCCACTTTGGCAATTAAAGCAGAGTACAAGGCATCGTAATAATTGGTTTGAGCTTCTTTATAGTCGGCATCTGCATTTGTAACTTCTATGCTAGAACCTACACCTTCCTGATATTTGATTTTTGAAACATTGTATACCTCTTCGGCTAGTTCCATATTCTCTTTTTGTAATACCATGTTGTCAACCGATCTGTCATAATTGATTGACGACTGTTTGATTTCTAAATCGATACTATTTTTAAGTTGTACAAATGAGTTGTCTATTTGTTCGGCTTGTATTTTCTTTTGCTGAATTATATTGTGTTTTCTAAACCCATCAAATATGGGAAGGTTCATTCTTACACCTACAACTCCTAATTCAAACCAGTTATCATTAAAATTAAAGAGATCGGAAGTTGCCTGGGCACCTGATGTAGCACCAATCCTTCCATACAAATCAATACTTGGTAGATATTGAACACGTGTATTTTTAGCATCTAATTCAACAAGATCTTTGTTGGTCTGTAGCTGGCTATATTCAATTCTATTGCCATAATTAAAATCACTAAACTCATCTTCAGTGATAAGGTCAAACTGAACATCTTTTAATTTCATAGGTACATTAACAGGCTGATCCTGCGGCATACCCATTTGAAATTTTAAAATGGCTTTTGTCAGGTCCAGTGTTCGCTGAAAATTGTCAAACTCTACCTTTATGTTATTAAATTGAACCTTTACCCTGTTCACATCTATTTTTTCTGCAAATCCATTATCATACAATGCTGATGTTTCCTTTAATAAACTATCTAATCGATAATAGTTTTTATTCACAAGTTCTTGCCTTTCTTGCGTAACCATTACAGAGTAATACGCTTTGGTTACGGCCTCAACAATATCGATTTCCGACTTTATGTGATCCTTTCTCGATAGCTCGGTAAAAGTTCTTGCTGCTTGTAGGCCTACAAAATAAGAACCATTAAAAATCATCTGCTCAAGGGATAAAGTGGCCGATCCAGAGTATTTCGTACCAAATTGTGCAGGAAAAACCTGAGGGTCACCTAAATCACGTTGTGGTATTACAGATTCCTGAAACAGCACTCCGTATACGGACGGGGATATAAAATCAGGAATCGGGGTTGTTTGAATATTAAAGTTATATGCTAAATCAATGTTTCCATTAATTTGAGGCAATCCATCTGCAATAGTCTGTTTCACCTGCCTGTCAGCAATCTCACGGTCTAACTTGGCATTTTTTATAGTGGCATTATTTGCCAAGGCATAATCAATACATTCTTGTAATGACAAATTCATTACCTCGTTCTTATTCTGGGCCCTAATGTTAAAGGTGGAAAGAACTAGAGCGAATACAGTAATCGTTAATTTGTTAAACATTCCCGATCTATTTATTTTGGTTTGATGATTCATTCACTATATAATTCTCATATAATTCGCGCCCTTTTTCAGTGACAATTCCATGAACAAAGTGGTCGAAAAATAAAAGTTGCAATTCACTTAATTTGTATAGGTCTGATGGAAATATATCTTCATTAAACCCCATTTGTACCAGCTCAACGCGCATTCTGGCCAGCACATCCGGATTAATATCTTCTCTATAGTAACCTTCAGCTATCCCCTTTTTTAAATTTTCCATCACTTGGTTTTTGATGTACTCATTTTTAAAATTCAACCAAATGCTCCAAGCGTTTGGATGATATTTTTGCATATCAAAAAGTAACGATGGATTCATTTCTTTAAAATCTTTACGCATGCATTTTGATACCTTCGCCAACTCTTCTATAGCATTCGAACCTTTGTCAAAAATTTGATCATACTCTGACTTCTCAAATTCCATGTGCTTCTTCAGTGCCAACGACACAATCTCATCTTTGTCTTTATAATACTGATAAATGGTCTTTTTTGAAATGGAAAGGTGTCTTGCAATGTCGTCCATTGAAACACTCCTTATTCCATATTTTTGAAACAATTCTCCAGCCCCTTCAATTATTTTCTCTTCTATACTCATACCGTTTTCTCAATCGAGCGCAAAACTACGGAAACTTTTAATATTCTTTTAGTTTCCTTAGTTTTCTGTCAACGATGGTTAATTGCATAGGTTACAATTAGTACAAGGTTTTTTATCATTTGTGGAAAACTTTTTATTCAACCACTTTGGTTGCTTCTTCTTTGGTTGCTGAGTGATGCTTACAATTCCATTTATTACGCCATTTCTCTTTGAACGCAACCCTTTCTTCAGGTGTCATTTCTTTAAACCTCTTTTTCCAACCAGCACCCCACTCACCTCCATGAGGTTTGTGAGATCGGCCTCCTTTAAAACCACCAAATAATATTTTGGATAGTATAATAAGACCAAGTGTCTGCCAGAAATCTAAAACTGGTCCATTAAATAAATCAGGTATTAACCAATTCCATAAACTCATTACCACAAACACAAAGGCCACAATCACAATTGGGATGATAAGTATCATCAATGCTATTTTTTTAATTTTCTTTTTATGTCTCATAACTATAAATCGTTATATAAATCTTCTAATTTTTTTCTTAGGGCCAGTACTGCATATCGCTTTCTTGAGAGCAATGTGTTGACCGGCACGTTTAGTTTTTTCTCAATCTCTTTAAAACTTAAATCTTCTATTTCATGGAGAACAAAAACTTCCCTTTGTTCAGCAGGCAGTCGATCCAATGCTAGTGTGATTTCCTCCCACAAAATATCTTGGAAGTATTGATCCTCAGGCGTTCCATCCAGGTCAGGCAGAATGTCTTTAAGTAATAGTGGTGTATCCTCTTCGTTATTTTCTATGGTATATATCACTTGATTACTTCTCACTTTTTTAAATCTGTATAAATCAATGATCTTATTACCTGCCACACGATATAACCATGAAGATGCCTTTTCTATTGACTCAATAGCGCTGGTGCTATCTACAAATTGTTCTAAGACATCCTGTAGAATATCCTCAGCATCTTCGATATTGTTTACCTTGGATTTAATAAATCCCAGCAATTTGCCCTGTTGATTTTTTATCGTTTCTTCCTGATGTTGTGTCATGGAGAGAGGTAATATAGAAGACTTTTGTTCTGTCATCTAACATATAAGTCGAATGACTAACCAAAATATTTTATATGTTTAGAAATTAATTTTATGAAAGGCCTAACAATCACTTTTGAAAACCATGTAATTCACTATCATAAATTGGGCAATGGCCCTAAGGCACTGCTGGCATTTCATGGTTTTGGCTTAACAGGTGAATCTTTTGAGCCTATGGCCATAGCATTGGCTGACGAATATACGGTGTATAGTTTTGATTTGTTTTTCCATGGAAAAAGTCATTGGGGCGATATCAATAAACCGTTAAAAAAGAAGTATTGGGGTGATTTGATCGATCATTTTACCAAAGAACATGATATTGATAATTTCTCCATTCTTGCTTTTAGTCTGGGTGGCAAATTTGCCCTTGCCACATTAGAACAACATCCTAAAAGAGTTGATGAAATGATAATGCTTGCTCCTGACGGCATCCAGACCCAAATTTGGTATAATTTAGCTACCTACCCTGTTGCCTTTCAAACTTACTTTAGAAGCATGATCGTTAAACCCGGGCGTTTTTTCAATATCCTTGATTTAATTAAGCGTATGGGCTTATTAGATAAAGGCATTTCTAAATTTGCAGCCAGTCAAATGAATACAATTAAGAAAAGACGCAGGGTATATTATTCATGGGTGGTTTTTAAGAATTTAACTTTTGACATGCACACCATTGCCCGGCACATTAATGAGAATACTATTGAATTCACGATGTACTTAGGGGCTTTTGATAAAATAATCACTGAAAATGGTATGCAGAAGCTCACCTCTCTATTAAAAAAACAGAAAACACATGTTTTAGATTGTGGCCATAATAACCTTATAGAGCATACTGCTGCATTTTTAGATCAAAATTGTTAGTTTGGCTGATTATATTAACTAACCACATAAAAAAGTGAATACCAGAGTAAGAAATCATCTTATTTTTTTAGCCAAAAACGGAGATTCTCCTATCCCATACAGGAGACTAATCAATCAAACAGAATTAGGTTTAAATCTGGATATCAAACATGAAAAACAACTATTAGGTGAAATTCTGGATGAGATTTCGGAAGATGAGCACGAATCAGGTAGACCGCTATTAAGTGCAATGGTACAAGATAAAAGAAATGGTCAGGGCGATCGTTTTTTTAAACTTTGTGAACGCTTAGAAATGGGTGAATGGAAAGAATTAAAAAAGGATGAAAGCTTTAGAGACGACCATATTGCCAAGTGCCATGAATTTTGGCAAAATGAAGAAAACTATAAGAAGTATTTTTAGCTAGAAAAAAACTACTTTTGCGGGTGTAAAAATTCAGCTACAGAAACCCGCAATTTCATGATCAAATTTTTCCGCAGTCGCACTAACCAGGTTTACGCGGTAGGAATCAAAAAAGACTTTACAGCAGAAGATTTAAAAAAACTTGTCTGGCTCTTTGGCGAGGCAGAACCACTCAACGAAACTATACTAACGAGCCAGTATGTTGGCCCACGAAAGGAAATGGTCACACCATGGAGTACCAACGCTGTGGAAATTACCCAAAATATGGGTATAGCTGGTATCGAACGTATTGAAGAATTCACCCCTTATTCTGCCAATGATGATTTTGATCCAATGCTTCAGGTTTTATATAACGAGTTGGGTCAGGATATTTTCACCACTGACAAAACACCAGAGCCTGTTTTGGAAATTCATGACATAGCTGCATATAATCAAAAAGAAGGCCTGGCTTTAAGTAGCGAAGAAATAGACTACTTGAATGGTGTAGCTGAACAACTAGGACGCAAGCTCACAGATTCTGAAGTATTTGGGTTTTCTCAGGTTAACTCAGAGCATTGCAGGCACAAAATATTTAATGGGGCTTTTGTTATTGATGGTGAAGAACAACCTTTATCATTATTCAAATGGATAAAAAAAACATCTGAAACTAATCCAAACTTTATCGTTTCTGCCTATAAGGATAATGTTGCTTTTGTAAAAGGGCCCAGAGCAGAACAGTTTGCTCCTAAAACTCAAAACAAAGCTGACTTTTTCGAAACTAAAGACATAGACACTGTTCTGAGTTTAAAAGCAGAAACACATAATTTTCCAACTACTGTTGAACCGTTCAATGGAGCTGCAACAGGATCTGGCGGTGAAATTAGAGATAGATTAGCTGGTGGAAAGGGCAGTTTGCCATTAGCAGGCACAGCGGTGTATATGACCTCTTATTCGCGATTGGAAAAGAATAGAAATTGGGAGAAGGCCATGCCAGAAAGAAAATGGTTGTACCAAACTCCGATGGATATTCTCATTAAAGCATCAGACGGTGCGTCTGACTTCGGAAATAAATTTGGTCAGCCATTGATTTGCGGTAGTGTTTTAACCTTCGAGCATTCCGAGAATGGCAAAGATTATGGCTATGACAAAGTGATTATGCAGGCCGGTGGCATCGGTTATGGAAAAGAGAAGGATGCGAAAAAAGATACTCCTGAAAAAGGCGACCGAATCGTAATTCTTGGTGGTGATAATTACAGAATAGGAATGGGCGGTGGTGCTGTTTCTTCCGTAGCCACTGGCGAGTTTGGCAATAGCATTGAATTAAATGCCATTCAGCGATCCAACCCAGAAATGCAGAAACGTGCCATGAATGCCATCAGGGCAATGCAGGAAAGTGATTCCAATCCAATTGTTTCTATTCACGATCATGGTGCTGGCGGGCATTTAAACTGCCTGTCTGAGTTGGTTGAAGAAACCGGTGGCACAATCGATATTAAAAAACTTCCTGTTGGCGACCCTACCCTATCTGACAAAGAAATTGCAGGAAATGAGTCGCAAGAGCGTATGGGTCTTGTGATGCGAAAAAAAGATATTGCAACACTTCGAGAAGTAGCCGAAAGAGAACGATCGCCTATGTATGATGTGGGTGAAGTTACGGGTGACCATCACTTTAAGTTTGAGAATAAAGAAACGGGTAAAAATGCCATTGACTGGGAACTCTCGCACATGTTTGGGTCCTCACCTAAAACGGTACTAGAAGACAAAAAACAAAAATCGGCTTTTAGTGAAATTGATTATAAAACTGCCGACATCCCAGCTTACATAAAAGAAGTGCTACAACTTGAGGCGGTAGCATGTAAAGATTGGTTAACAAACAAAGTGGATCGATCAGTTACAGGAAAAGTAGCTACACAGCAAACCACAGGAGCCATTCAGTTACCACTAAATAATGTTGCTGTTATGGCTATCGATTATAAAGGTAAAAAAGGAGTTGCTACCTCTATGGGACATGCACCTGTTTCTGCATTAGTTGATCCAACGGCCGGTTCCCGGTTATCAATTG
>NZ_JAVJUY010000220.1:0-3502 GCF_040220315.1 Fulvivirga sp. | reverse complement strand
CATCGTTTAACGCCCTCAGGAATGTACCCACATCCTCCGCTGTAGCATGCATGCCAAAATCGTTTGTTTTCAAGTCATGAGGATATCCTACATGATAGCCACTCATGACATCCTCTATATTTACTTCACTTACCGAACTGAAGGTGTGGTTAAGACTGAGCGGATTTAGTATTTCCTCCTGAATAAATTGAAAATTACCATAACCCAGTACATCATCCATGATCTTGTTGATCAAGAGATAATTCGTATTACAATATTCATAGTCCTCACCAGGTTCAAAGTTGGCCGGCTTGCCCTGAATCAATGCCAGACTTTCCTCAAAAGTCTCGGTCGGAGCCGCCCAAAAAACAGGAGCATCCGTAAAATTGGGAATTCCACTTCGATGCTGTATCATCAACCTCAAGGTAATTTTATCTGAGTTTTCGATTTTATCCGAAAGTTCCGGTAAATAATCTGCAATTGTTTTATCCAAAGACAGGCGTCCATCACTTACCAATTTGGTGACCGCCACGGCATCATACAGCTTGCTGATACTGGCAATTTTGAACATGTCATGGGGGTTCGCAGGTATCTTAGCTTCGCGATCATGCCATCCGGACGCCAAATACTGAGGTGGTTGACCAGCCTGGTCTACGTAAGCAATCACACCGTCAAATCCGTGTTCAATGGCCTCATCTAACTGTTCTTGAACCGTATCCGGTAGCGGCAGTATCCATGCCTTAACCAAAAGCCATGGTACAAAGAACAAGGAAATAGCTGTCCCACCGAACAGAAGGATTCTCGCTATTAAAATCTTTTTTTTCTTAGTCATAATATTTTGGTACGACAGCTTTTTTAATTAACCAATAGCGCGTGGTTTTACTCAGGATTTTACCGCAAAATAGCAAAATCTGCTATACCTGGTATCTGTCAGAAGCATACTGCGATTTCACAAGTCAATGGCTCCTGAGCAGAGGCCAGTTCAGATGCCCCCTCCTTTTCTCAGGGCAGGTTTTGTGGTAAAGTTTTACAGGCTTATGCGAAGAATTACATTAGGCCATGTGCTATAGTCGATGTTGAGAGCCGTTTAGTCTTTCTTTATATTTTTTCCTTTTCTGGAGTTAGATCAGAAGTTGTACAGTAATTAGTAATGAAAAACTGTCTAAATGTTGAAGTTTATGCTTCCAGAAGGGTATGAAATATAACGGTAAATTAGTAGTGGGAGATTGCGTGGTAGTTTCCTGTCAAATTGCTAGGCAGTTAGAGCGGGCTTCAAACCTTAATTTCTGCACTTTTTATGCCATTACTTATACAAAATGTTTAGCCTCAGTTATTTCCTTTTAAGTTCCTCGATTCTTTTCTTGTAGACATCGTTACCACTTAATTCAAAAGCCTTAGTTATATATTTAATTGAATTAGCAAAGTCGCCTTGTGCTTCATAGTATTCAGCCATAGAATCATAAGCATTTGCGCTTTCAGGATAATACTCAGTGGCAAGTTCAAAGTATATTTTCGCTTTTTCAGGTTGTTGCATGTCCATATTCATATAACCTGACATATTTAAAAGTTCTTCCGGATAAGGTGGTTCAGAATAGCCGAAATGTTCTTTGAGTTTCTGTTCCCTGTATTTTATTATGCTAAAAAGTTCGTCCTTGGGGGTGTCAAATGAATTTATTTTATCAGTATTTTCCATTTGGTACCATTCAAAAAGTGAAATTAATCCGTCCATGATAGATGGAAAAGGAATTGTACCATGTATATCTCTGGGGTAAAATTTCCATTCAAAAGACAATCCGTTTTTAGCATTTTGTCTTACCATATTTGAAAAGGCAATATTCGAACGGGCGAACAAAGTGAAATCTGTTGTGTCCTGCATTACATTGTCTGTGGTTATTTGTGAGTTCTGCAGATGCAATTGTCCGCTTAGTGACATAAATAAAGCTTTGTTTTCATATTTCTGGTTAGTAATTATTTCTTGCGCGTCTTTCAATAGTTTTTGGTTGTCCCAATCCAGGCTTGGGTCAATGGCTAAATAATTCGCAAATAAATTGGGTTGATTAATCAGTGTGTAGATAGTAAATAATCCTCCATAAGAATGACCAATGAGTGTTCTATAATTGGTAACCGGATATTTGTTTTCTATAAAAGGAATCAGTTCTTTCTCAATGAACTTCCTGAAATTGTCCGCCTCTCCATTTTTTTCATTGAAAGGCATGCCATATTTCGTGGTTATGGTAGAAGTGGTTAGGTCTCTTACTCTATTTTTATCATTCGAGATACCGACCAGTACCATTTCCGGTGTAAAACCACCGCTATAATAATTTTGCACATTATTTACTGTAGGAAGAAACATTTCTCCATCTAAAATATAGACTACAGGGTATTTTTGACTTTTCTCAGGGGTATAACTGGCAGGCAATTGCACATAAATATTTCTTGACTCGTCTAATATTTTGGAATAGAGACTATCCAAAACACCTGCTTTTTGTAAAAACTGTTGATTTTGATTTCCCTGTGATTTTACAAATTGTTGAAAGAAAATAATGAGTCCTATTGTCAATACTATTTTTAATCCTTTGGTCATTTTATCGCTTTTAACCGTTCTTGTTTTTTCTTTTCCATAATTGAGGCTAACGTTTAATGTATAATACTTTTTAATGCATTTTACATAGTGTTAGCAAGTCGTTTTGTGGAACTCAATGCTCCTGCCATTTATCATTCTCTTAATTGTTTAGGTTTTCAACGGCCCTCTTGATCTTTTCCATGTTCTTTTCCTCTTCTTTTTGGAATGCCATTCGAAGGAATGGTCCCATAATGCGAAAAAGTCCCTTAGGTAGTAACGTCATTGAAGCAGTTATCTTGGCTCCATTCTCAGTTGGCTTAACTTCACACTTGAACGCCACATCCATTTTATTGCTCGCTGCGTAGGCTTCCCAGTAATGTGGGCGTTCAAACTTAGTATAGGTGCATTCTAATTTAGGGCCACCCTTCCATTGGCACAGAATACGAGTCCCTTCCCCTACTTCCCCTTCTGTAAGTTGCTCAGCTAAGAGCATGTCTGGGTTCCAAAGTAGTTCGTTTTTAAGGTCACAGAGGTAGTCGAAAACTACTTCTGGACTACGATTGAGATCAACTGAATTGACAAGTGGTTTCTTATAGTTTTTAATGTTTGCTAACGCCGTGTGCGTCCGACTGGCTAATGACAGCAAAATAGTGAAATCTGCCGGTGCATCCAAAGTATCAGATAACCACTGCGTTCAGAAAGAAAAAATCCTGCGAGCCAAGCCCCGTAGAAAGCACCAACATTTCCCAGCGGCTGATTCATGGTGAAGTTTGCACTAAAACCAGCAAAGAGGCAGTTTGGCGCATTCGTGCTAGCGAATGTGTCTGTTGCACAACTCAAGTTCATTAAAAAAGTATTGATAATTAATGAGCTATGTGTTATATTTATATATGCAGGGACATAAACAATATACACCAAGGCTCTTCAACTCTTTTAACCTGGCTGCCAGGATTCCGGAAG
>NZ_JAVJUY010000219.1:0-6763 GCF_040220315.1 Fulvivirga sp. | reverse complement strand
ACTTCACCAGGATGAAAAATATTCGTCTGGAATAGTCATGCTAAGCTTTAAGGACTCGATGAGTGGCTGAGGAATCGCCATCGTTACTGTATCTGGCATGACGGACGCGTAGTCTGGAAAAAGCCGTGAACGCAAAAACCTGGTCCGCATGGGATTAGATAAGGAAAGAGCATATGCGTATAGCAGAACACGTATGTGCGGATGGGTGGTAGCTCAAGACTCATAATAGTGCCTATTCAATCCAAGAACTTTTCAACACTTTTATGATTTCTTTTTTGTCGAAAAAAAATAGATAGGCTATTCCGTTGGAGCCCTCTTTTCCTACCCGTTTAGTAGTGAGATTGACTAATAAAGTTTCATCATCTAATTTGGAAAATATGGTGTTTGACTTTCTTCTTTTAGTATTAATGTCTTTGCAAAGAATAGCTTTTCCATCATAAAAGGAGGAATTATTTTCAAGTCGTTGCCATAGTCGTTTAGCTTTTTCTGATTTGTCTGATATGACTTTTTGCTCGTTTAAATTAAGCTTTGTGGCAATATATTCTGTGGAGAACATATTGTAATTCCACCCATTTCGCAACAAAGTATCAACAGCAAATAACCTAATTTTGGCGTTTTTGTCTTTTTTTATGTAGTCAATTGCTAACCTAAATTGTTCACAATAGTCGGGGTTGGTTTGCTGAGCATTTGAAGTGTAGCACAACAGGATTAATACTGTATATAAAATTTTTTCATGCACTTTCATTATTCACAACGTCCAGATATGGAATGTGCCTCTAAACTTATCCACTAAAGTATTTGAGTTTGCATTCTGTTCCAAAGTAACTCTCAGTAGTGGCATGTGCTATATGAATTTTGTTGGGCTTAGTTATTTCCACCTGTTTGTTCGTTCCGCCTTTTCACGAAATTCAGATGCCAGGGAGTTGAATCTTGCTTTTAGTAATATCGCCCTGCCTTCAGAATTTCTAGCAAAAATGAGTGTACAACTTCCAACTAATTTATTCCAGTAGTTGGCTAGCTTGGTTGCCATTGTTTTGTGTTTACCTAGTATGTCAGGTACTGAATGATAGTCCCTTTGGTTGATCATGTTGAACAAGGTGCTCCGCCGAATTATTAGGTATCTGGGATTGTCCACAGGTGTCACAATTTCTTGAAGAGACTTAATGAAGACAGCTTTTTCAAAAGTCGTCCCGCCTTCTAAGTGACAGAAGACCTCTCCAAAACGATTGACAGAAGATTCTACAGTTAGATTTGATATGTCCGTTTGAATGTGTTTAGTATCAACTAATGTTCGAAGAAGGGAATTTCCAATTCGATGAATGTCTTTAGAAATGTCTCTATACTTAACAAATAATTTAAAGGCTATAAAAAGCTGCCTTCCGAAAAAAGCAAATGCCCCAAGAATGAAGAACACTAAAATAGACCACCTTCCATCCTGGGTTCTAAATAAGTCTCTTAATCTAGGGAGCTGTTCTAGGAATTCTTGAGCATAAAATGTTAGACCCAAGCCTAGTTCAAATAATAAGTATTTTATGGTCTTGTTCAAATAGAGTTTTTTAAGCGTTTGATAGTCTTCCTCTTCTTCAAATGGAAGTTTGATTTCCTCAATCAGAGAGGTTCCATTGCCAATTGCTTCGTACCATTGATTTCTCAATAGTTCTCTTTCAGCAGCAGATGAAAACATCCTTTTATTAAAAGCGGAGATTGCCGACTTATCCAATGGTTTCGGAATTACTAATCGGCCAAGTCCGTTTTCAATAGTTCTAATCTCCCTTTCCGATATCCCTACAAAACTTTTGAATCTTCTTCGCAAAGTCTCAAGGTCTTTACCTCCATTTGGGCTAGTTGGATCGCTGCATAATAAATGCCAAATATTACCTGTTTTTTCATGGTTGGATCTAACAGTTCTGATTGCCCTTCCTCTCATTTGATTCGACAACACAAATGAGCCAACAAAACTGGCAAGAACAAGTACATTTATGGAAGGAGCATCCCAACCTTCTCCCAGCAATGATTTTGTTCCTACTAAAACAGTAATTTCTCCGGATTCAAATGTTTGAGTCACGATGTGAACTATATCGTGTCTCAGTTTATCATTCACATTAACTATCAAATAATTTGAATCATATTGAAGAGGTTGAGTGTTCACAGTATGTATCCCATATTTAGCAGCTACCTCAGTTAGTTTACCAATTGCTGATTCAGGAATAATTATTAATGAACCAGTAAGAACACCAATTTTTAGACCGTCAATTTTTTTTCTTCTGAGACTTTCAAATATTGGAATTACCCCAAGTTTATTGATGTCGATAGTGTCTGATAAATATTCCTTTCTAATAAAGTCTCCAAGTATGACTTGCCTTAAATCGTTTTTGAGGTTCTTAGATTCAAATTCAGTGATACGGCTAATACTTTCTAACTTTCCGAGGCTAGATGTAAGTAATTTTTCAAGTTTCGAATCGTCTATAAAATTGATTCGGCCTCTTTCCATTAATCCGGCCTTTTTCAGAACAAGTGTAACGCTCTTTTGATGTTGAATGACTTGATCATCTTCTTCCTCAAACTTCTTTAAATAGTATTCTAGAAGTATTTCTAGCCACTCTTTTGTCAATTTTGGGAGCTGTGAAAGCTTGTTTCCAGTAATCTTGACATGGTGATCTTCTACTTGAAATTTATTGTGATTTAAGAATATAAGTATAGCAGAATAATACCCCATGTTAGAGTAAATCCAATCTAGTTGGGTTTCAGGAGTCCTGATAAGTTCTGTAGATCCGAGATGTTCTACGATTCTCTTATCCTGAGCGAATAAATCAAAGGCTTCTCTTGTTGTTTTTCGATATTCATTGATTTTTGTAAGTTCATTATCGGTGGGTTCTGAAATGACTAGATAGTCCTGATGTGGGCAAAGGTCACCTTCTTTGATAAGTTCGGGTACAGATATTTCAGTATCCACTGGGCCATTTAGTTCAAGGTACCTTGACCACTCTGAATAGGACACATCGTATGGAGGAGTTGCGGTTAGACCCACTATAGTTGTGTTGAGGTTGTTCTTTATTTGGATGAGACTCTCCCACCATGCGTTTTTTAAATGATGAGCTTCATCAACAATGATGACGCCAAGACTTACGCCTTCAAGAGCTTGAATTACTTCATTCAGTTTGGTTGGTTTAGAACTATTGTCTTCTTCGCACGATTCAGATTCCAGCTCTTCAAATTCATCTTCAACTTCCTTCCCATCTGTGCAGGCCGCATGCAATCCTTGGTATGTCGATACCGTCACTAGTTTAGGATCTTTTATACTTGTAGAGATCCATTCTGGTCGTTGGTCAGCCGGCAGGAATAATTCACAAAATCTTTCTACCCACTGATTTCTAATAGCAATGGTTGGGGCGAGAATTAAAGTTGGCTGGTTAAGCCTTGTCATTACCTCCAGTCCAAGAACTGTTTTACCAGAACCAGGTGGGGCAATTACATGTAAGTGATTATCATCAAGGTGTTCTTCCAGTTCATCAAGTACACGCTTTTGATAGTTTCTCCATGGGTACTTGAATATAATGTTCTCTGGAAATTCTTTCAATCTGGCAGTTTCTAAATTGAATCAAACGGCAAAATAAGGCGCGTGGCCCTACCAAGGCAATGAAAAACTAAACTAGCTAAATCTACTGTGAGATGCAACGGGGTTATAGAGCGTTTTAATTTCTTTTAATTCGTAATTTCTGATTCAAGATTTTTAGGAGCTTTACCCTCCCATCTATTAATTTCATTTCCACTTGGGTCAAAAAGAATATAAGATGGATAAGCTTTAGTGTTTAACGCACTGGCCATCACTCCGTGTTGATCCCAAAGACTGGGCCAAGAAATAAGCTGCTTTACATCTTTATGGTTTTCTCTAAATGTTTTTAAGTTAGGATCATTCCACAACGAAACAAATAGAATTTTGTCTCCAACATCATCATATGTTTTTCTTAAGTCCGGAATTCCTTTGATACACGGACCGCACCAACTACCCGAAATTGCTATTAGCATATATTTCTTATTGTTTGGTGCTATTTTTATTTGATTTTTAAGACTGTCTAGTGCTTGAATTTTAATCAAATTCCCGTCATTATAAATGTTCGCAGGGTCATTTAAGTGAGATGATAAAATTTCGGTTGACCAGTTATTAATATTCCTTTGTTGACTAATTTCTAGAAGGTTTTCAAGCACCGATATTTCTGTGACAACTTTAAGATTCTGGATGATTGACTTTGCTTCTAATGCTAGAATTGGCTCCAAAGTTTTATCTGGTCTTGGTTCATAAGGAAACAAGCTCCATTGGTTACTGGATTCAAAAATCTTATTTAATTCAATTTGATGTTCGCTCAAATTTGTGAAGGTTATATCGTAATCCTGATCAACTGTTACTTCGATATTACTTGTTTCAGATTGGACCCAAATCATTGAAATAATATTGAAGTTTGAGTTCGATTTGTGTCGCATGAAATATACCGCATTAGGATAGTTCTCAAGTTGAATTTCGTTACTACCAACCTCCACTTCTATTGGATCTATTGTGATTTTTTCTGCGATTTTCAGGTGTTTGATTTTATCCTCACTTTTAACAATCAAAGTGAATGCAAGTAAGTTGTTCACGGAAATTAATAGAAGGAGGAAAACAGCGGTTTTAATGAATTTCATAATAATTTCTTATGTGCGTTTTACGCAATGTGGAATTTCCCACAACTACCTTATATCACCTCTAAATCTAACGGATTTTAAGAAAAATTACTCATCCAGCAAGTCCGGGCGCTTCTTTTTGGTCAGTGCTACGGATTGGTCGTGGCGCCAGGCCTCGATTTTGGCTTCGTGGCCGGAGAGGAGGATGTCGGGTACCTTCCAGCCTTTATATTCGGCCGGGCGGCTATAGACGGGTGGGGCCAGGAGGTTGTCCTGGAAGGAATCAGTGAGGGCGGAGCTTTCATCATTGAGGACTCCGGGGACCAGCCGGATCAGGGCATCCGCCAGCACCATGGCAGCAAGCTCTCCCCCGGAGAGTACATAATCCCCAATGCTGATCTCACGGGTGACCAGGTGGTCACGGACGCGTTGGTCCACACCTTTGTAGTGGCCACATAGCAAGATCATGTTTTTGTTTAGGGATAATCCGTTGGCAATCCCCTGGTTCAAGGTTTCTCCGTCGGGGGTGAGGTAGATGACCTCATCATAGTCTCTTTCTTTTTTAAGCGCGGTGATGCAATTGTCGATGGGCTCAATGGTCAGCACCATGCCGGCACCGCCTCCAAAGGCATAGTCATCCACACTTTTTTGTTTGTGCGTGGAGTAGTCCCGGATGTTGTGGATCTCTATCTCTACCAGGCCCTTGGTCATTGACCGACGAACGATGCTTTGGTTCATGGGGCCTTCAAACAGCTCCGGGAGGCATGTGAGGATATCCAGTCTCATTTCATGGATCTAAATATACATCTAATAAGCCGTCTGGCAGGGAAGTCTGGATCCTCGATTGCTCCAGGTCAACAGACAGCATGATCTCTTCTTCCATGGGGATCAGGATTTCCTTGCCCTGATGATCCACACTCATCAGCATGTTGTTGGGAGCTTCAATGATTTCCAGCACGGTCCCAATGAGCTTTTCCTGCTCAAATACCTGGCAGCCGATCAGGTCATGATAGTAATACTGTCCTTTTTTCAGTTTGGGTAGAGCGGAAAGGGGCAAGAAGGCCCTTTTTCCAACGAGCTCTTTTGCTGCGTCCTGGGAATCGATGTCTTCAATGGTCAGCCGGGCCTGGTCACCACGGAGACTGATCTCCTGAATAAAAAAAGGAACCAACTTTCCATTGATCTCAAGGAAAATTGATTCCAGTTTCTTGTAGTGATCCGGCTGGTCTACGTCCAGCAGGAGTATAAGCTCACCTTTCAGGCCATGAGTCTTGACGACATTACCCAATTCAAAGTAATTGTCATAACTCATTTACAAAGCATTTATTTTGCTTCTTTGTCGTCTCCTTCTTTTTCTGCGGGAGCTTCTTCTTTTGCTTCTTCAGCTTTAGCCTCAGGAGCCTCCTCTTTCTTTTCAGCTTTTGGAGCCTCTTCCTTTGGTGCTTCTGCTGGCTTTTCTTCAGCTTTAGGGGCTTCCTCCTTAGGAGCCTCAGCTTCTGCAGGCTTTTCTTCCGCTTTAGGAGCTTCCTCAGCTTTGGCTTCTTCTTTAGGAGCCTCCTCAGCTTTAGGTGCTTCCGCAGCAGGTGCTTCTGCCTTAGCCTCCGTTTCTGCTACAGCTTCCTGGGCTTCCTCTTCAAGTGCTTTTTCCTCTTTGCTGGCTCCTGCATCAGCTACTTCTGCAGCAAGTGCAGCGTCAGCTTCTTTCTTACGGGCCGCAATGGCTTCAGCTCTCGCATCTGATACTTTCTTCTCAGCTTCAAGTCTGGCTTTGGCGCTGCTTGCTTTTTCTTTGGCTAGTTTGTCAACTTTAGACTGGATCTTGGCTTCTTTTTCTGCCATCCAGGTTTCAAATTTTTTATCCGCCTCTTCCTGAGTAATAGCACCTTTGTTCACACCGATCTGTAAGTGCTTCTTGTACATGATTCCTCTGTATGACAACATAGCTCTTACTGTGTCTGTAGGTTGTGCACCTTTCATGACCCAGTCAAAGGCCTTGTCATCATTAAGTACGATAGAAGCAGGATTGGTGTTAGGATCGTAGGTTCCGATTTTTTCAATGAACCGCCCGTCTCTGGGGGCTCTGGAATCGGCTATCACTACATCATAG
>NZ_JAVJUY010000218.1:0-10368 GCF_040220315.1 Fulvivirga sp. | reverse complement strand
GAGCCTGTGTGATTTACTATCCTTGTAATATCTCCACCTTGCTCTAATTTAAAAGTTACAGGCACTTCTCTGGATGCCCACACTTTCATCTTAAACACCTGGCCTTCTGCATAGTCTATATTCGCATCAAGCGTTAGGGTTGTTCCACCAAACGTTTCTCCTGCAAATTTTTCCATTTGTGCCACTTTTGCACTCATATTTATTCCACTGGCATCGGGGTTGTCTATAATTGTTGATGTACCTCCACCAAAATCTCCAAACGTATATGGTGCACCATCGTCCTCAAAATCTACCGGGAAAGCAGAAGACGACCCCCCACCTCCACTCATATCAACCAGCCTAACATTTTCTACCAGAAGAGATCCTCCAAAATCCAAACCCGCACCTACAGCTAAAACAAATCCGTAAGTAAAGCTTTCTGATGCTCCACCTGAAATACTGCTAAAATCAAGTGCATAACTGGTGAAAGTCGCATCATTCAAACCTTGCGTTTGTAAATCAAAATTCTCTGCAAAACCAGCTCCTGGGAAATTAGTTCTTAAGTGAACTGCAGTACCTACTAATGCTCCATCGGTTTTCAAATCAAATTGAAGTTGAACATCAGTCACATCAGTAAAATCGATTCCCGAATTAATTACTTCAAATATGAAGCCTCTACCGTTAACACCATCGGTATTCGTACCTGAAAGTACCAAAGCACCAGAACCTGCATCTCCACCAGTAGCAGACCAAGAAATACTTGCCTCATCCATTGGGTCTCCGGCCTTCGTCCAGTCACCCGATGTATCTGTGTTGAAGTCCTCCGTGTAGACATCTTGTCCCATTAAACTTATTGATGTCAGAATGGCACCAACTAAGAGTATAAAATTTTTCATCTGTTATTATTTGGTTAACTAAATTTTCTAAAACCGCTCCGCAATCGTTTTATATTTCATTGCAAACGATTACTGTATTTGTTGATCAACATTGTAAAATGCCAAATGTTATAAATACAGTATCTCTAATCTAGCTCCTTAACGCGCGTGATTCCTAAAAATCGACTACATCAATTCTCTAAAACCACTACTACAAAATTGTTGGGGAATGTTGTTTATTTTGATTCTAACGCGAAAATCGACTCACAATGTACTGAACAGCTACAAATCATTGCTTTGTTATTGTGAGCTTTAATACACGTAGAATTGTCTTTAAATTGTGCAACCGATTGTAATCGGCCTTAAGATGTGGGGCTTAATAGTATTTAGAAAATACTTTTTTTCATAAATCCCTTTTCTTCAATACGTATTCCTACAAAGAGTTTAATATTACCTGATGCACTAGCAATATTGGTATTATCGAGTTTGGCAGAAACTAACTGAAAGAAGCCAGAAGCACCTGCAAAGAATTGCGAACCGTTGTAACCAAAACCGCCACGAAAATTAACTACGGGCCTAAACCCAATATTTTCTTCTGAAAAATCCCCTCTGTTGTAGGCTGTCCATAAATGGCCTGGGCCTATGGATAAAGCCCCGTTAATGTAGAAGTTGCTCTTGGTAAGTGTATAGGTATATCCGGGCATTAGTGCCAATGTAGTTACCCTCATTCGCCTTAAATCATTATTAAGCGGATAGGCCGCGCGTGCCGATGGTGGGATAAGTGTAGAGTCTGCCGAGAACCTGAAGTTAGACACGAAAAAAGAAAGTAAAAAAGACCCTTCGCTTTTTAATTGCCTATCTGCCTGTGTGTAAGGCGAGCGGAATGAAAACTGTTTGTGATTAAAAATATAAAATCCATTGAATTGAAGGTAACGTAATGATAGATCATCCCGAATTGGATACGGATCGCCACCTTGCCAGTCGTCAAAATGGTTTTGCGGATCTTCCATGTACATGCCGTTGTATCTTTGAAAGGCTACATCTGCCCCCCATTTTTTTGCATAAATATTCGTTTGAAAATCAAAAGAGTCTGTTTTCCCAAAAATTTCTGTTGGGGTTTGATTTTCATCTTGAGGCAGCTTAAATGAAAGCTCAATATTTAAGTCGAATGCATACAAACCAATGCCCATAAAATTATTGGAGCTAGGCGAGTAGCGTATGTCCGGAACATTTTGGTTTTCATCCGTAATATCAAGATTAAGTGTGCGGAGCGTAATAATTGGCTTTATGTACCATTTATCGTGCGATTCTTCTATGTACAGCCTACGCGCTTCGTGATATTCTTCTTTTTTAACCTGGGCAATTGAATCTAAGAGGGCTAATTGGCCAAAAACACTTTGGTTAAAAGCACAAAAGCATACGGTACATATAATCGAAGCCGCTTTCAAATTTATAAAATAAACTCACTCAGGTCTTTATTTTTAACTAATCCGCTCAATTTCTCCTTCACTAGCTCTCTGGTAATTACAATTTTTGCATTAGGGCCTATTTTATCAGGCACATCAAATAAAAACTCATTCAATAGTCTGCTCATGACAGTGTGGAGTCTTCTGGCTCCAATATTCTCTACCTCGGTATTAATATCAAAGGCTGTTTGGGCTATTTCGTCCAATGCTTCTTCCTGAAATGTAAGTTCTACCTGCTCCGACTCCAGTAAAGCCATATATTGCTTTGTTAAAGCATTTTTTGGTTCCATTAATATATGGAAAAAATCGTCTTTGGTTAAATTTTCTAATTCTACTCGTATTGGGAATCTACCTTGCAACTCAGGAATTAGATCAGATGGTTTGGCCACATGAAATGCCCCCGCTGCAATAAACAATATATGATCAGACTTGATTATTCCATATTTGGTATTGATGGCACTACCTTCTACAATTGGAAGCAAATCTCGCTGTACACCTTCCCTACTTACATCTGCCCCACTTTTCTGGCCGCCACTCTTCGCTATTTTATCAATCTCATCGATGAAGATTATTCCTGTATTCTCTGCTCTGCGTATGGCCGTTTCTTTCACTTCGTCCATATCAATTAACATTTGAGACTCCTCATCCATTAAAATTTTTCTGGCTTCCGCAATGGACACTTTCCTCTTCTTCGTCTTTTTGGGCATCATATTGCCTATCATTTCCTGTAAATTAATCATAGAAGACTCATCCATAGCACCTCCGCCTATCATTCCAACTCCACCTCCGGCAGGTTTCTGAACATTAATATCTATTTTCCGATCTTCTAATTCACCGTTTCGTATTTTCTCTCTGAATCGCTCTCTTGTACGCTCATTAAGCTCTTGCTCAGATTTAGGCTCTGTTTCTGAACTGTCATCAGCAGTACTTTTTGTTACGCCATTTGTTCTCATGGGTGGAATGAGTGCATCGAGAATGATATCTTCCACAATCTGTTCCGCTCTAACCTTTACTTCCTCCTTTTTCTCTGATTTTATCATGTTCACAGACTGCTCAACCAGATCTCGTACCATGCTTTCCACATCTCGCCCTACATAACCAACTTCAGTGAATTTAGAGGCTTCCACCTTTGTGAAGGGCGCATTTGCTATTTTCGCTAACCTTCTGGCGATTTCAGTTTTACCCACTCCGGTAGCGCCTATCATCAGAATATTATTGGGAACAATTTCCGATTGCATCTCCGACTTCACATTCATCCTACGCCAACGGTTTCTTAACGCAATGGCCACATTTCTTTTCGCATCATTTTGCCCGATAATATATTTATCCAGCTCTGCTACAATTTCTTTTGGTGTTAAATATTTATTTGAGTCCATATAATTTCAACTTCTTCTATTCTTAAAAAACTTGTTCGTATTGGCTGTTAATGTAAAGCTATTAGACCCGCCTGCGGCATGATAACCACCACGACTATAAGAAAATTCAAAGGCCTTTACTTTAAAC
Organism: Fulvivirga sp.; assembly: GCF_040220315.1. Taxonomy (GTDB): domain Bacteria; phylum Bacteroidota; class Bacteroidia; order Cytophagales; family Cyclobacteriaceae; genus Fulvivirga. The sequence continues at coordinate 6,545 of NZ_JAVJUY010000218.1, read as the reverse complement.
ATTAACCCGTAGGAAAAACCGGCTCCTCCGCCAGTGTCAGGCAGTTTTAATTCTTGCCTCACCAGATGATTATACCCAAAACGAAGGTTAATGTTTTTAGATAACAGTAATTCTACTCCTACGTTCACATGTCGGAGTACTTTATCCAGTGCACCAGGCTCCTCTTCATCTGAGCTATTATTCGGGTCAAAATATGCAATGTCACCGTCCGTTAGATTATAACCCGTAAGTGAAAATCTGAATGGCATATATTCTGGTTTTATCGTTGTACCTACATGAATATCAAATGGCAACCTTGAATCACTGGCATCTGAATAATCTGATAAGATAACACCCACATTTTTAAAGACTAACCCTACAGTGAATTGTTTAGTTGGGTGATTAAAAATGCCGCCCATATCCAATGCCAATGCAGATGAACTAAACCCTCCTATATTGGAGTTCAAAAATTTTAAAGAAGCTCCTAATGTAAATACTCCAATGGTATGATTGCTACCTAAGATTAATTGGGTTTCGCCTGCATCAAATGAGCCGAGGTCTGCTCCAGTGGCATCGTAGCTATCAAACTCTCCATAATCCAAATGATTAACACCCAGAAACCATGAGCCAAACTTACCAAAATCGTGCTGATAGATGGCTGTAACAATGCCGGCATCAGCAAAATAATCTAAGTAGGAAAATGAAGCCAGGCCGCTTAATGTGTCTCCGCTTAGCGCGGGGTTAGAAAAGGCCAAATTCACATCTTCATTAGCCAATGAAACATTTACACCGCCTAAACCAACCAACCTGGCATTTGAAGGTATATTTGTAAATGTGTAGGAAGTTTGACCTCCTGTTTGTGCCGCAGCAAAAAAGGGTATTAGTAAAGCAAATAGAATTAATCTGTAGCCCATTAACATCTGTTAGTTTACAATATTAACCTTTTCGGGAAAGGTAAATTGCATGGGCTTCTTTACTTTTTCTTTTAAAAGAGCTATCTCCAATACTTCATCTACATCCTGTACATAGTTGATTTTTAATCCTTTAATGTACTTATCATCAATTTCTGCTATATCACGCTTATTTCTGGTGGAAAGTATGATTTCCTTTATACCAGCTCTTCTGGCAGCCAAAATTTTCTCTTTAATGCCCCCAACAGGTAATACCTTCCCCCTCAGAGTTATCTCCCCAGTCATTGCGAGTTTGGACTTTATCTTGCGCTGGGTATAGATTGACGCCAGTGATGTTAACATAGTGATACCGGCCGAAGGACCATCTTTGGGAACAGCCCCTGCAGGAACGTGTACATGTAAATCATAATGATCAAATACTCTGTAGTCTATCAAATAGTGCTCAGCATTGGCTCTCAAATAAGAAATTGCAGCCATAGCGGATTCCTTCATTACATCCCCTAACTGGCCAGAAAGTGTAAGTTTACCCTTCCCTTTGCTCAAGCTTGATTCGATAAATAAAATCTCACCACCCACTTGCGTCCAGGCTAAACCGGTTACAACACCAGCAACATCATTACCCTGATACAATTCCTTATCAAAAATTTCAGCCCCAAGAATTTCAACCACTTCTTTATCGGTGATAGAAGCAGAAAATTCTTGCTCCATAGCCAGTGATTTGGCTGCATTTCTTACAACTGCCCCAATTTTTCGCTCTAAATTTCTCACACCAGATTCCCTGGTATATCCGTCAATCAACTTAGTAATACCACTTTTCTGAAATTTAAGATCACCGGCTTTGAGGCCATGCTCTTTTTTCTGCTTGGGGATCAAATGCCTTCTGGCTATTTCAGATTTCTCCTCTAACGTATAACCTGTAATTTCTATAATTTCCATCCTGTCCCTCAATGCAGGGTGTATGGTATCCAATGAGTTTGCCGTAGCAATAAACAGCACTTTAGATAGATCATAATCCAGCTCCAGGTAATTATCCTTAAACTCATGATTCTGTTCGGGGTCTAATACCTCTAACAATGCAGAAGCAGGATCTCCTCTAAAGTTGGAGTTAACTTTATCAATCTCATCCAGAATAAACACAGGGTTCGAAGATTTAGCCTTTTTTATGTTTTGAATAATCTTACCAGGCAATGCGCCTACGTAGGTTTTTCTATGTCCTCGAATTTCAGCCTCATCATGCACACCACCCAATGACATTCTGACATAATTTCTCTTCAGTGCCTTGGCTATGGACCTACCCAATGAGGTTTTACCTACTCCAGGAGGGCCATACAAACATAAAATAGGACCTTTCATGTCGTTTTTAAGCTTTAGAACAGCTAAATATTCAATGATACGCTCCTTCACCTTTTCCATGCCGAAGTGATCCTTATCAAGGATTTTTCGTGCTCGATTGAGGTCAAAATTATCCTCAGTAAATTCTTCCCATGGTAGCTCCAGCAGTAACTCTGCATAGTTCATAGCTACTGGATATTCTGCCGCTTGCGGGTTCATCCGCAATATTTTATCAAGCTCTTTGTTAAAATGCAGATGCACCTCATCACTCCATTTCTTCTTTAAGCCTTTTCTTCGTAATTCCTCTACCTCTCTATCCGGGCCTTCATTGCCCAACTCGTCTTGCATTACCTTAATTTGCTGGCGTAGATAATAGTCACGCTGCTGCTGATCAATATCGGTATGCACTTTCTTTTGGATATCATATTTCAACTCCAAAAGTTGAATTTCTTTAAGCATTAACTCCAACAACAAAGTAGCTCGTTCAAAACCATCATTGGTTTCTAATAGCTTTTGCTTATTAGGAACATCAGCATTAAGGTTAGAAGCCAAAAAGTGGGTTAAAAAGCCTAAATCATGGATATTATCCAAGGCCATTTGAGCTTCTTGAGGGATTTCAGGGTTCAATTTCAAAATTTTGGCCGCTGAATCTTTCAATGACTGCATCAGGGCCTTACCCTCTTTGTTCTTTTTGGGAGGAAATACACTTTTTAAAAGTTTTACTTTGGCCGTCAGGTATGGATCCTCTGATAGTACTTCATCTAGTTCAAATCGTTTTTTACCTTGAATGATAATAGTGATGTTCCCATCGGGCTGAGAAAGCATTTTGATGATTTTAGCCACAGTACCCACCTTGTAGATATCTTTTGAAGTCGGGTCTTCAGTAGCACCATTTTTTTGGGCTACTACACCAATAATTCGATTCCCTTTATTGGCTTTCTTAACAAGCTTAACAGATTTCTCTCTACCCACAGTAATAGGTATTACCACACCAGGAAAAAGTACTGTGTTTCTAATAGGCAATATTCCTAACTCATCAGGCATATCGTCTTCCTTCATTTTAGATTCTTCCTCTGGATCCATTATTTGAATTAATTCTTCTGTATCGCCCTGCACAAGATCTCCAAAATATATATTCTTAAACATAGATGTTGTTTTCTCTTTGTAAATATGTCATGTTGACACACAATTAGTCTAAATTGCGCTAATTAAATAGGTTTACTAAAGTTTCAATACCTGTGCCAAACTCAAATCCACTGACAACTTGATAAAAATACATTTTTGTAACATCTTTATTAGTAGCATTAAAACCGGGGTGGGAGTGAATAGATTTTTTTTAAGGCATGTAATCTGCCTCATTTTAATAATGACGGTTGCAGGAACCGGATTTTCACAAAAGAATAAGAAAACAAAGAAATCGTTAGGGGTTGTTTCTTTGAGCGACACGCTAAAGCAATTCAGTGATTCTAAATTTTTTAGTTTTCCCAATCTTAATAAGATACCCTATTATCGAAATGAGTCTAAATTAAAGACAATCAGAAAGTTAGATGACCAACAGAAATGGGAAGAACTCTATCCCATTCTAAGAGAGTATGTATCTAATTTTGGTGCGATAAACTTTTACAGAGATACGTACTTTATTTGGCGCTTAGGCAAGCTAACTGAAGTATATGGCAATCTTTCTGAAGCAAAACTGCTCTACAAGCTAGTACTTAAGCATCACCGGGAAGATATCGACATACGCGAAATAGAATTGTATTACGAAGAACTTACTGAGAATGATCGCGACTATTTTGTGCCACTTGAATATTACTATGAGCTTGTTGATTACCGCAAAGAAATTGATACCCTGAGACCCCCACGGAGTGTCTTACTCAACATGGGCAGCACTGTTAATTCAGATCTTTCTGATTATGGCCCAACGCTCAGTGGAAATGATGATGAACTCATTTTTACATCAAAAAGAAACTCACATAACAGGGGGTTAGACCCGGTACATGATGAAGACCTTTTTTATACCACGAACGAGTTTGATAGTTGGGGTAAAGCCAAGGAATTTGAAGGTATCAACACTCAATATAATGAAGGTTCTGCTACCATTAGCAGGGATGGCAACACACTATTTTTTGCTCGTTGTAATGCCCCGGATGGTTTAGGCGATTGCGATATTTACTGGGCAAAAAAACAACTTGACGAAAAATGGGGCGAAGTGGAGAACCTTGGTATTAATGTAAACAGCATCGCCTGGGATAGTCACCCAAGCCTGTCACACTCAGAAGACACGTTGTATTTTGCATCGGATCGATTGGGTGGTTTTGGGTTGTCAGACCTCTATTATAGTGTAAAACGTGAGGATAATACTTGGGGCAAAGCAGTGAACATGGGGCCAATTATTAACACCCGTAATTCGGAAGTCAGTCCATTTTATCACCACGTCTATGATGTGCTCTACTTCAGTTCTAACGGTCAGAACTTAAATTTTGGTGAATTTGACATTTATAAATCGTATCATGATGGGCTGAATTGGGGAGAACCAAAAAATATTGGCCCATTGGTTAATGGCCCGGGAAGCGAGTTTTATTTTACTATTGACTCAAAATCGGAAGACCTGTATTACGCAAGGTCAGTAGAAAACAATATGAACAATCTTGATTTATATTCCTTTCCGCTACCAATGGAAGCTCAGCCGGGTGCTAATACCACCATTACCGGCTCTCTAATTAATGAAGAAACAAAGGAGCCTTTCAAAGGCATTGTGTCTATAATTGATCTCGACAATGGAATAGAAGTAGCCCCAAAATTTCTCAGGCCAGACGGTTCTTTTCAGTTTGATTTGATAAACAACAACAACTATTTGCTCATTCTTCAAGGCGAGGAATTTTTTCGAATAGAAGAAATATTTTATCTGGATGGTGAGTTGCAGTTGAACAAAACTACAGCACCCATTTCAAGTAGGTTAAAGTTTGAATCGATAGAATTTGAGGAAGGCAAAGCCGAGATGTCTACTCCTATGTATAACGATTTAGATAAACTGGCAGACTTTCTATTGGATAACCCTGACTTTAAACTGCATATTTCAGGGCATACAGATTCCAACGGCCGTGAAGAGTTTAACTTGAAGCTATCGCAAGAACGTGCTGACATTATTAAGGAGTACCTAGTATATTTTGGTAACGTGCCTGAAGATCGGATTACAGCGCGGGGTTATGGAAGCTCTAAACCTGTAAAAGGTGTAGACCATACCAAACCACTTAACAGGCGTGTAGAATTTGAGATTTACAAAGGGCATCAGACGCCTCAGTATGAGAAATAGACTTTCGCCTAAGCTTTTTTTCATAAAATATTCTACAAAATTGAACCTTCACGTAAAATCGTAGTCTTACCATCGAAACTAAATTAAATGAGGAAATCGAAGGTATTTGATGAGCTGTTAATAATTAAATGTAATGATGGTGACCAGAAAGCCTTTGAGTTGCTCGTAAAACGATGGAACAAAAAACTACTGGCATTTACCTACCGATATGTGAAAGACTTTGACGTTGCCAAGGACATAGTACAGGAAAGTTGGGTATCGATATTTAAAGGGCTAAGCAACTTAAAAGAACCATCTAAATTTCATTCATGGGCGTTTCGAATCACGTACAATAAAATTGTTGATCAGTTTAAAAAATCTCAGAAAGATCATGACATTCGGGCGTCTGAAGAAATTCAACCTCCTAATGAAGAAAGTGAGCAGCCTGATGTTCGGATTTATTTAAATAAGCTTCCTCCTGAGCAGAAAACGGTCCTCACATTGTTTTACCTTGAAGAGCTGTCGATATTGGATATTTCCAACGTATTGGATATCCCCACAGGAACAGTTAAATCAAGAATATTTTACGCACGAGAAAAATTAAAAGAAATTATAAATAAGAAAAGTTATGAAAACCACGGATGAACAAATTGATAAGATCATTCATGAAGCGCTTAGCAAAGAAGAAGCTGAATATTATGATCAATTAGGTGAGCAATCTTTATTAGACATGTCACTTGGCGTGTTTCAAGGAAGAAATAAGAATATTTACATACTCACATTAATAGTTTCCTTTATCATATTCGGTGTTTTCGTTTACTGTGCCTTTCAGTTTTTCAATGCATCAGAAATTAAAGAAATGCTCATTTATGGAGGTATTGCTTTGTGGAGTATTATTAGTGTTATGGCAGTAAAGCTTTGGCATTGGATGGAAATGCATACCAATCGCTTGATTAGAGAGATAAAGAGATTGGAGCTTCAAATAGCATCTTCGAAAAAGTAAAACAAAAGCCTCACAGAATTCTGTGAGG
>NZ_JAVJUY010000217.1:0-2917 GCF_040220315.1 Fulvivirga sp. | reverse complement strand
CAACATCAGGGCAGGAAATACCCTGGTTGGCTTTGCCACTGAACAAGAATTACTGAGGGCAATCAAAGCCGACCGGCATGGACAGTATCGAACGGGTTATGAAGAAGTGTTGGAAGCCTTTACCGAGGAATGCGAACTGGTAAGTAAAGCTTATGCTCATTTCCAGAACAGTCAACTTATCAACGATCAGGGATCGAACAGCTTCCGGGAGGCAAAGGAAGAGCTTAAAAGCCGGTTGAAACAATTAAACGATCGATTGAATGAATACCTGGCTGACGCTTATGGAGTGAGTAAATATGAAGACATGGGTGGCAACACTGGATTGTTTAGCAGTCCGAGTACCATTCAGCAGGAAACTGAGGGATACAAGTCCTGGCTTACTTCGCACCAACCCATTCATTGGTTTGCAGAATTTTACCAGATCATTTCTGGTAGTGGTGGGTTTGACGTGATTATTGGAAATCCTCCCTATGTACTCTACAAAGACATAAAGAAAACCTATTCAATTCAGGGCTATACATCAATTGATTCAGGTGATTTATATGCTTATGTCATGGAAAGATCAATGAATCTTACTGGTCCTCAAAGTAAGCTAAGCTTCATTATTCCAATGAGTTGTTTTTCAGTTGATGGCTTTAAGTCCATTCAAAAGATATATTTTGAGGAATCAGAATTTATCTATATCAGCAATTGGTCAGGTGATGCCCATCCTTCGAAAATGTTTGAAGGAGTCGATAAGCGCCTCCACATAGTAATATCTAGCAAATCCAAAGAAGCCGAATGTAACGTTTTTTCGACAAACTATATTAAGTGGTACTCAGAGGAAAGATCGAACATTTTTGATTTACGAGTGAATTACACAAGTGTGGATATGGAGTCAGATCCCATTTTTCCTACATCTGTGACTAAAGTTCAATCATTGGTTGAAAAATCAATAATAAAAAAGCTCAAAAGAGGTGATACTGTTGCCCAAAGATCTCAGAAACCTTCAAGTTCATCTGTTGTGTATTACACTCGTAAGGTGTCGTTTTTTCTCCAATTTCTAGATTTTGTCCCCAAGGTGCTAGACGAAAAAAATATTAAAAGAGAACCATCTGAATTAAAAAGAATCTATTTCCCTAAACAACATGACAAAGATTTGGTTCTCTGTAGTCTTTCATCAGCAACGTTCTACATGTTTTACATTGTGAACTCAGATTGCCGGAATTTAAATAAACGTGAGGTATATCAATTTCCTATTCCCAAAATTGAGGGTTCGCAATCCTTGACCAATATTGCTAAAGAATTGATGGAAGACTATGTAAAGAATTCTTTTGAAAGAACAGTAGATTACAAGAACAAAGGTTCAATCACCGTTCAATACTTTAATTTCAGGCCAAGCAAACCCATCATCGACCAGATCGACACAGTGCTTGCAGAGCATTATGGCTTCACCGAGGAGGAGCTGGATTTCATTATCAATTATGATATCAAGTACCGTATTGGCAAGGCGCTCTTCGGAGAAGATGGTAATGGAGAGGAGGAGGAAGAGTGAAATTATTACGGATAAAGGGTAAAAGCAGCCAACATACAACAACCTTTGGATGGGGTTTCTGGAAGGTTTTCATTCCGTTTCTGTTATTGATGGGATTGATCATGTTTTTTCCACTCTGGTTTACTCAAAAAAGTTGGCTCATTTATTTTGACCTTGTTGTTAACACAGAAACAGGCCAGATGGGAGATACTTTTGGCGGGCTTATGGCTCCTTACATTGCTATGGTGGCTGCTGGCCTTACCTTCATGGCTTTCTGGGTGCAGTATATAGCTAATCAAAATCAGAGGCATGATATTCAGGTGGAGAGATTTGAAAATAAATTCTATGAAATGCTACGCCTGCACCGTGATAATGTAACTGAAGTTGAAATAGCTGGCAATCACAATGGAAGAAAGGCATTTATCAAGATGTATGAGGAATTTCGATATTGCTATTTCATGTGTCACGAATTGCTCAATTCAACGGATGGAGAAAGGAAATGGAAAAAGGAAGAAATTGATTCAAAAGATTTTAATGAAATCGCATATAGTTTTTTCTTTTTTGGAGGAGGTCCCAATTCTGATATCGCAACTGAACCCCTCGAAAGTAAATTCAATAAAGATTTTGTTAAGGATTTAAGGTTAAATATTCGAACTCTCCAGTCAAATTATAGAGAGTATCGTGACAAAATCTTAAAGAAAAATCAGAATTTATCAAATACACCATATACAGGTAAACTCAAACATGAAGGAAATACCGCAAATCTGAGAATTGATTATCAGCCCCTTGATGGACATAGTTCAAAGTTGGGGCACTACTATCGTCATTTATATCAAACTGTAAAATTTGTAGATCGGTATTCGGAGAGTGTAGTAACTAGAAAAGAGAAGTACGAATACCTCAAGACCTTACGAGCTCAATTATCAAATCATGAGCAGGCACTTCTTTATTTCAATTCATTCTTTGTAGCGGGAAGAAAGTGGTACGAGGAAGGCTTCTTTCTCACATGGAAAATCATTAAGAATCTTCCGTTTAATCTAGTGCGGGGTGTTGGGATACAACCTGAAGAGAAGTTTGAAGAGGAGATACGAGAGAAAGAGAATATTGAAGACAAAGATTTGATTAATGCTCGCTTGGGTGAACTATTTGATTGGATTGGAGGATAACGAAATGTGATTATGCCTGAACAACAAAATATTCGATGACAGCAGAAGAACTACAAACACTCATATCTTCAGGAGAGGGCTACCAGGCCGAATGGAAGCGGTCAGTTCCTTCCAAAGTGAAAGAACTAACCGAGGAAATCTGTGCCTTTGCCAATGCTGCCGGAGGCACCTTACTGGTTGGTGTGGATGACCATAATCAAATCATTGGAGCAGCTGTCACCAATGCAAAACTTTCAGC
>NZ_JAVJUY010000216.1:0-2579 GCF_040220315.1 Fulvivirga sp. | reverse complement strand
GTGATGAATGCGGAGCAAAACAAAAAAGGCAAGATGCCAACTATTGCTACAGTTGCGGTAATCAATTATAAAGCTATATTTTATGAAGTTTAATGTAAGTATCCTTTACGGGTCTGTAAGAGAAGGAAGGCTTGGCATACGTGCCGTTAAGTTATTGGATAACCTTTTAAAGGAAAGAGGCCATCTGACGCATGTCTTAGACCCTGAAGAAATTGAGCTGCCTTTCTTAAATAAGATGTACAAAGAATATGAGCGAGGAAATGCTCCAGCAGCCATGCAGCATATCGCTGATGCGTTGAACGATTCTGATGGCTTCATCATGGTTACAGGAGAGTATAATCATAGCATCCCTCCTGCCCTTAAAAATATGTTGGATCATTTTCAAAAAGAGTACTTTTTTAAGCCAAGTGCCATTGCTGCCTACTCTGCCGGACAGTATGGTGGAATGAGGGCTGCTGTACATCTAAGAGCAATATTAGGTGAGTTAGGAACTCCAAGTATTTCAACTATTCAAGGATATCCGAAAATTCAAAAAATTATTGATCAGGAGGGTAAAGCAACTGAGGAGTACTACATTAAATCTACTAACAAGTTTTTAGACGAACTTGAATGGTATATGGAAGCAATGAAGGTTCAAAGAGAAAAAAAGGGCACTCCCTATTAATTGCTAACTCCCATTTATTAACGTTCGTGTTTTATTCTACCATATTTCTCAGCCCAAATACCTTCTAGTTCTTCTAGTGTTTTACCTTTTGTTTCAATAATGTATTTTTTGGTAAAAATGATTAATACTATGATACAAAGTGAAAAAACTACATAAGGCAGCGATTTATTCCATGCACCATTTACGTTTACATTGCTTTCGGCCATCACTGGAAATATAAACGCAACAAGGGCATTTCCAGCCCATTGCACAGCTACTGCAACAGACAGGGCTATACTTCTTACCTTATTTGGGAACATTTCCGATAACAATACCCAAGTAACTGGCCCCATACTAAAGGCAAAAGAACCAATAAATATTAATACACCAACTAATGATATAATTCCCACCTGATCAAAATATAAGGAACCACCCAGCAAAATAAAGCCCAATAGCATGCCGAAACTACCATATAATATGAGGGGCTTACGCCCCCACTTATCTACTGTAAGCATGGCAATAAATGTGCATGCAAAATTTACAGCACCTAATAAAATTTGTTGCGAAAGAATATCGTCCTGTCCATAGCTAAGTGCATTTTCAAAAATATCACCTCCATAATACAATACAGCATTAATACCGGTAAACTGCTGCATTAATGATAGAAAAGAGCCTATCAAAACAATTGGCAGTACTGCGCTTTGCCAAATTGAAACAGACTTTTGTTCTGTCCTTGCTTCTTTTTTAACCGACTTTATAATTTCATCAATCTCTTTTTGAGCATCAGCTTTTTCATGAAGTTTAAGTAATACCACTAGGGCTTCCGTTTCCTTGCCAGACATCACCAACCACCTCGGGCTTTGAGGAATGAAAAAGGTGAGACCAAGAAAGAGGAAACAAGGGATAAGCTCTGACCAGAACATCCAGCGCCAACCTTCTTTTACATTGCCTGCGAAATCAAAACTTTCACCAATATAATAAGTTGCTAAAAACACAACGAAAAAACCTGTTACTATGGCTAGTTGATAAAATGAAACAAGCACACCCCGCCTCTTTGCCGGTGCAATTTCTGCTATATACATTGGAGCAGCCATAGAGGCTAATCCAATACCAATGCCGCCTATAATTCTAAAAATAACCATTAGTGTAACGGACTCTGGCAAGAGGGCAGGTAAACCAGAGCCCCAGGCAGAAACGGTAAACAAGATGGCAGATATAATCAGGCTATACTTTCTTCCGTATTTATTGGTAACAAAACCTGCACAAATAGCACCAGCAAAACACCCTACAAGTGCGCTGCTAACCACCCAGCCCTTTAAAGCTCCTTGTAATTCAAAGTACTTACTGAAATAGAATTGAGTTCCGTTAATTACACCAGTATCATAACCAAAAAGTAACCCTCCTAGGGCTGCTACAGACGTTATTAGAATTAATAGTCCATTTTTTGACATGGACTAATATTCTAATATGAACTTTGAAAGGTTTTGATGTTTATCTAAACCTAATTTTTTTCTCAAACGGTATCGTGCCACTTCAACACCCCTTAAAGAAACGCCCATCAAATTGGCAATTTCCTTGGTATCCATTTTTAACCTTAGAAATGCTGAAAGTTTTTGTTCGCCAGGTGTTAAATCGGTGAACTCAGTAGTTAATCTGGTTAAAAAATCGCCATGAACTTTATCGAAATGATATTCGAACTGTTTCCAATCTTCCTGAAGTTTTAAAGTGGTATCTATTTCCTTAATAATTCGTTCAAGCGATTTGCTGGTTTCTGGTGCCGCACCTCTTTGTCTTACTTCGTTTAACTCCTCCTTTATATTCTCCATGAATTCATTTTTCACCACCAAATTCATTGTAGAAGCAGCCAATAGGTTATTAACATGCCGAAGTTCGCTTTGTATTTGTTCCTCCTTAAGTTTTTGTAATTCTTTCTGTT
>NZ_JAVJUY010000215.1:0-25348 GCF_040220315.1 Fulvivirga sp. | reverse complement strand
ATGTAGTGGTTGATAAACCGATTGCCATGTACTTTATTAATGATTCTTCAGAATCAACCGTTTATTCGAACTCAAGAAATCTTGTTATTGCAGGCAAAAGCTCACAAGCTAATTTCATCGAATTTTTCCTTACAGAAGGTAAAGAATCCAGCTTTTCTAACATTGCAACTGAAGTAATGGTTGACGAAAATGCCCATATTGGATATTATCGTGTTCAGAATAACAAAGAGTCTGCTTATCAGGTGGGCACTACACAGGTGTATCAGTCACGTTCAAGTGTATTCTCAGCGTATACTTTTACATTAAACGGTGCCATTATCAGAAATAACCTAAATGTTATTGTAGATGGCGAAGGCTGTGAAACAAACATGTATGGATTATACCTGGTGAATGGCAAAACCCATGTTGATAATCATACTTCCGTAGACCATATCCAACCACATTGCGAAAGTAATGAACTATATAAAGGTATTTTAGAAGATTCAGCAAAAGGGGTCTTTAATGGTAAGGTGTTTGTAAGAAAAGAAGCACAAAAGACAAATGCCTTTCAATCAAATAAGAATATACTGCTATCGGACACTGCAGTGGTAAATACTAAACCGCAGCTAGAAATTTGGGCGGATGATGTAAAGTGTTCACACGGTTGTACAACTGGTCAGTTAGATGAAGATGCCCTTTTCTACTTGCGCGCAAGAGGATTGAGCAAGGATAGCGCAAGGGCACTCCTATTGTATGCTTTTGCCATTGAGGTATTGGAGACAGTGAAACTAGAGCCACTTAAAAACTTTTTAGAAAACCTTATTTCTGAAAGATTACATAAAGAATTTTAATATGCCTTCTGTAAGTAGCACCCAAACAATCGATATCAATAACATCAGGAAACAATTTCCAATACTTCACCAAGAAGTAAATGGCAAACCATTGATTTATTTTGATAATGCGGCTACTAACCAGAAACCTAAAGTAGTTATTGATGCCATCGAAAGCTATTACAAAGGCTATAATGCCAATATACACCGAGGCATCCATACATTAGCAGAAAAAGCAACAAAAGCATTTGAAGATACAAGGCATTATTTAAGAGGATTTTTAAACGCCAAAGAAGCTGAAGAAATCATCTTTACCAAAGGCACTACCGAATGCATTAACCTGGTTGCGGCTTCTTTTGGACGTAAATTTCTGAATAAAGGTGATGAGATTATTATCAGTGGACTTGAACATCATTCTAACATAGTTCCGTGGCAATTAATAGCCGAAGAAAAAGGAGCTGTAGTTAAGCCAATTAATGTGTTGGATAATGGCACATTGGATTTGGATCATTATAAGTCGCTGCTATCAGATAAAACTAAAATTGTTGCCGTAAATCATGCTTCCAATAGCTTAGGAACAATCAATCCTGTTAAAGAGATTATTGCAGAAGCACATAAGGTTGGCGCGAAAGTATTGATTGATGGTGCTCAAGCTACAGCTCATTTGAACATAGACGTTCAGGAGTTGGACTGCGATTTTTATGCTATTTCCGCGCACAAATGCTATGGCCCAACAGGAACTGGCGCTTTATACGGCAAGCGCGAATTATTGGAAGCTATGCCCCCATATCAAGGTGGTGGAGAAATGATTAAGGAAGTCTCATTTGAAAAAACAACCTACAACGACATCCCTTATAAGTTTGAAGCGGGCACACCCAATATTGCAGATGTAGTAGCCTTTAAAAAGGCATTGGAGTTTATCGATGAGACAGGCAAAGAAAGCATCGCTGCTCATGAAGAAGAGCTGTTACAATATGCCAGACAAAAAGCATTGACTATTCCCGGACTGCATATAGTGGGTGATTCTGATCATAAAGTAAGTGTATTATCCTTCTTAATTGATGGCATTCACCCATTTGATATCGGACAAATGTTGGATGCAAGTGGCATTGCGGTAAGAACAGGGCACCACTGTACTCAGCCTTTGATGGATCATTTCGGTATTGAAGGAACGGTGCGGGCTTCTTTCTCCGTTTACAACACAAAAGAAGAAATTGATAGAATGATTGAGGCGTTACAACGCGTTGTAAAATTCATGAAACCATGAGTAAAACAATAAGCGATATTCAGGAAGAGATAATTGAAGAGTTTGCCATTTTGGATGGTGATATGGAAATGACCAATTTCTATGTAATGGAATTAGGCCAAAAACTCCCTGAATTTAATGATGCGGACAGAACAGACGATAATATTGTAAAAGGTTGCCAGTCAAAAGTATGGCTAACGGCTGAGCTAGATGATGATAAGGTAATCTTCAAAGCCGATAGCAATACAGCTATCACAAAAGGCCTTGTTAGTCTGCTTGTAAGAATACTTTCAGGCCAAAAAGCAGCCGAAATAGTGGATGCCGAAATCTTCTTTCCACAGCGCATTGGGATGGAACGCTTTATAGGAACCCAACGTTCTAATGGCTTTGGGGCGATGATCAAACAAATGAAATTATACGCATTGGCTTTAAAAAGTAAAATTGAGGCATGAGTGAAGTTCAACAATCGGAAACAACGTTAAGAGATAAGGTTTTAGAGGCTATAAAAAATGTTTATGACCCTGAAATACCTGTAGATATCTATGAGTTGGGTTTAATCTATGAAATTAATATTCATCCGGTTAATAGCGTGTATGTATTAATGACTTTAACATCACCTAATTGTCCGGCAGCCGAAACTATTCCTTCGGAAGTTGAAGAAAATATAAAGAAAATAGAAGGTGTAAATGATGTGAATGTTGAAATCACATTTGATCCACCCTACTCGCAAGATATGATGAGTGAAGCAGCAAAGCTTGAGCTCGGATTTTTATAAGAACTTAACTAATTACTAACTACTTAATACTAACTACTTAATACTAACTACTAATAAATATGTATCCAGAAGAACTAGTAGCACCCATGAGATCAGATTTAACATCTGTAGGGTTTGAAGAATTAAAATCAGCACAGGATGTAGATAACCACCTGACCGATCATAAAGGAACTACTTTAATGGTGATTAACTCCGTTTGTGGTTGTGCGGCAGGTGCAGCACGTCCTGGAGTAAAATGGGCTGTAGAAATGACTAACAAAAAGCCTGATCATCTAACAACAGTATTCGCTGGCGTAGATCAGGAAGCTGTGGCAAAGGCAAGAGAGTATACACTACCTTACCCTCCGTCATCTCCGTCTATCGCATTGTTTAAAGATGGCGAATTGGTACACTTTGTAGAAAGACACCACATAGAAGGCAGAAACGCGGAGATGATCGGTAATCACTTGCTAGAAGTATTTAACGAGTATTGCTAATCAAAAAATTTAATTTTCTTAGAGATGGCTCTGTTAACGCAGGGCCTTTTTTTTGTGTAATACTAAACTTTTAACAACTTATTAATCTCTGATACAGCTTCCGGTGTACCGATTATATAAATAATGTCATTCTGATTAATCCTTGTGTCGCCATCAAGTTCAGCTATAAAGCTCCCATTACGTTGAATGGCAACAATATTTACACTCCAATTTTGCCTGATAGCTGCTTCTTTTAATGACTTCCCAACAATACTGTTGTCGCTCTGAGAAACGGTAGCGCTTGTAATTCGCAAATTAGGAATATTCAGACTGCCTGCTTCCTTCTCAATTTCAGGCCGGATCATTTTATAATTATCACCTCTAATATGCTGTACAAGATGTGTAATCTGCTCATCAGGTATAAGGTACTTGCCTAAAACCCTGGTAAAAATCTCAATGCTTGTTTCAAATTCTTCTGAGATTACTTCATCGGCACCCAAATTTAAGTTAGCACTAATATCATTGATGTACCTGGTTCGCACGATAATGAATACAGTACGGCATATCTCACGAATAGAACTAACAACTTTCTTAGTCACTGGACCATCAGAAATGGCAATAACTGCAACGCGGGCGCTCCAAACTTTTACCTGCTCCAATATAAAAGGATTAGAGGCATCACCAAAAAGTATAGGTTCGCCTTTTAATTTTTCTTCCTTCACTGTCTCAGCATTCATTTCAATGATCACATAGGGTATGCCTGCTGCCTTGGCTGCTTTAGCCACGTTTCTACCATTTACCCCAAATCCTATAATAATCACGTGATCTTGGAGCGATTCTATATTTTCCTGATCATCCACGTTTTCATTCCAGTAATTGAATTTTGCTAAACCCTTTGATAACTGTGTTTTATTAAACAAGTTCACCAATCTCCCTGAAAACATAAATGCAAAGGGTGTTAGTGCCATTGACAGAACTGATATAGACAAGAAATACTGATTGGTAACGGCATCAATTAATCCGTTCTCAATCCCAACTTTTGATAGTATAAAGGCAAATTCACCCACCTGAAAAAGTGCTAAACCCACCAGTATTGATACCCTTGGAGGATACTTTAATATAGACGCTGCCAGCGTACCAATAGTACCTTTTATGAAAAAGACTGCAACTGTAAATCCAATGATCACTCCGGCATTTTGTAAGAAGAAAGAAATATCAAGAAGCATCCCTATTGACACGAAAAAGAAACTTGTAAATATCTCTCTAAAAGGCATAATTTGGCTTGTTGCCTGATGGCTGTAATCAGATTCTGAAATAATAAGCCCCGCAATAAATGCCCCTAAAGGTAATGATAGACCAATGCTGGAAGTAAGCCATGCTACCGCAAAGCAAGAAACAACAATGGTTAGTATAAATAGCTCCCTGCTTCGTGTCTTCGCCACTTCAAACAATAAACGAGGAAAGACATATCTGGCTGCAATAATCACCAAGCCTACCACAAATAATGTCTTTAATAACAGTATGGCTAGCGTTAGCATTACGTTATCCGACTTGCCCGCCATTATAGGTGCTAACAACATCATGGGCACAACAATGATGTCCTGAAAAATTAGAATGGCTAATGTTATTTTACCATTCGGACTATTAATATCACCCCTACTTTGTAAAATGTTTAATACAATTGCAGTACTGCTCAGAGAGAATAAAAATCCTATAAAAACGGCCTTAGTAATTCCATATCCAAGATAAGTGGCTATTAGCCCAGCCACTGCAATTGTTAAAATTACCTGAGCTGCTCCACCCAGAAATACAGCCTTCTTAATGGCTGCTAAACTCTTCAGTGAAAACTCCAGGCCAATAATAAAAAGGAGTAGAATAATGCCTATCTCTGATAATACCTCAACTTCGTGAGAGGCTTTAACAAGACTAAGTCCATGAGGGCCAGCCATAACACCCGTAATTAAAAAGCCAAGTATGGTAGGTAGTTTGAACTTCTGGAAGATTAAGATAACAATAACCGAAAGCCCAAGAATAATAACAATGTCTGGCAGAAGAGGAATATTCATGGGTTTATCAAAGTTTAGTGCGTGTTGATTACTATAAATTTAATAGATTAAAAACTAAAATGACTTCGGAATTCTTTTAACTCCTGTGCAAATGATTTATCGTTCGTAATTCCTAGTTTATTATTAAAATTATCATTCACCTTTACCTTTAATTCACGTAATTTTAGATGCTGATTAACAAAAATGAACTCAAGTTCAGGAATTTGTTGCTTTAACTCATCCACTATATCCAGCACTAACAAATCTCTCGTAACCAGATTATAAACTCCTGTTTCTACGCCATTGGAAACTAATCTGGACAAGGCGGCCTTCATCTGATCTATATGAATAAAAGAACGATACTGTCGCCCATTTCCATGAATAGTTATCTTCTTGTTGAAGTTAGCTTCAAAGGCAAACTTATTTATTACGGCATCAAATCGCATGCTTTTACTATAGCCATATACATTACCGCATCGTAAAATAATCGTATTCATTTTATCGCCTAATCGTGCAACATGCTCTTCTCCCCGCATCTTTGAAATACCATAGAAAGTTTTAGGGTTGGGCGAAACTGATTCATCTACCGCTTTTTTAGATGAGCCATACACACTCGTACTACTCGTGTAAATCAGTTTCTGAACATCACTAGACTCCAGTGCATAGACTAACTCAGCCGTACCCCAATGGTTTACCTGCTCGTAAAAATGCGGATCTGTATTGGCAAACGGAGTAGTAACTTTTGCTGCAAGATGATACACAATTTCAACTCCTTCCAGTACCTTCTTCAACTGCCTGGAATCTAGCAACTCCCCTTTTACAAATTTCACCTTTTCATAATTTGGCATTTTACCATTAATGAAAAGATTATAATTAGGTCTGCTCAAGTTGTCATATACCACAACTTCAGTTACTTTATTATCCTGTGCCAGTGCGTAAACCAGCTCTGTTCCTATATATCCGGCTCCACCGGTAACTAGTATTTTCATTTGCTAACTAAATCTGTGTGTAACCCACACTCTGTTTTATTCATACCATACCATCGTGCCTCACGTTCCATCATTTCAGGGTCAACTTTTCTTGTACAGGGTTCGCAACCAATGCTTAAATACCCATTAGACTCAAGCGGATGCTTAGGTAAATTAAACTCCTTCTGGTATTGATAAATCATTTTTGCATTCCAATCCAGCATTGGGTGAAAACGAATAGAATCGTGCGGAGCTGGTTGTTCAACCTTCATTGCCTTTCTCACTGCACTTTGATCACCACGCACACCGTTAATCCAAACATCATGTCGAAGCAGTAACCCGTCCACCGGCTGTGTTTTATTTAGGTAACAGCAATGGTCTGGATCGGAAGTAAACAATAACCTGCCTTCAGAATCGCGCTGCATAAACTTGGGGACATCCGGGCGCAGATCGATTACATTGGTAAGCCCAAACTCCCTGGTTACTTTATCGCGAAACTCAACAGTTTCAGGAAAGTGATAGCCCGTATTAATAAATACTACAGGTATCGACTTATCAATTCTACTTAAAATATGAAGCAGAACGATACTATGCGATTGAAAAGACGAAGTGGTAAAAAGCCGCTTGCCTTCCCGTTGATATTGCTCTATTTTAGACTTTATTTCTTCGAATGTCATATCTTCGGTTGAAGTTGCCAAAGATATCTAAACACTTCGGTGAAGAAAATAATTTGTTTCTTTTGTGAATATTAAATAGTAATGTTTTCGAGTCAAACAGTAGGTAATTTTATAAAGCACATTATATCTCAAGAATCAGGCATTTCTATTAATGAAATCAAAGAATCCCAGTCTTTTTTTGAGTTAGGTCTGGACTCTATCAGTGCAATTTATTTATTGGAATTAGTAGAAAATGAATACCAAATAGCTTTAACACCGCTAGATTTTTGGGATTATCCAACGATAGCAGAATTTAGTAACTACCTGGTAACAACCAAACTTGCAAAATGAATCTTTGGAACCCATTGACTCCGAGATATAAAGTTGACCCCTATCCCTTGTATGATCAACTAAGGAATGAATCTCCCATATATAAAGCTCAAACGGGAGAATGGATTGTGACCGGATACAATGAAGTAAAAACTATACTTATTAATAAAAATTTTGGAAGTGGAAACAGAAAATTATGGATTGAACGTAGTGTTGACTATCTCCAAAATAAGAATATTGACATTAGCCATGTGAAGGATGCTATAAATACTTTTGTCTTACAGTTGGATCCTCCTAGCCACACTCGAATCAGGAAGTTTATGGTAGAAAACTGGTCTAAAGCAGGTGTGGAAGATATCATCAACGATAACATTAATGGTGTCCTATCTAAAATTCAAGAAAATACTGTAGACCTTGTACAAGAGTATACGTCACTCCTACCCACAAGAAATATTGTCAGAATTTTAGGAATTACCACTACAGATTATGATGAGCTGCATCGGCTTTGTCAGGAAATGATAAAGGCCTTGGATTTATACGTTAGTCTAAGAGAACTCGTAACGCTCGATAAATCAAGTAAAGCATTTATTGATTTTTTTAAGTTTAGAATCGAACAAAACAATTTCGAGCAAGGATTAGCGCGTACCTATATCAATGAAAATGAAAAACTCAATGAACCCTTAACCAACGAAGAACTTACTTCATTGCTAATATTTCTATTTGTCGCAGCAGAAGAGACAAGCGTTAGTTTCATGAGCTTATCTTTGTACCATATTATACAGAATGGTTTGATCGATGAATTTCGAGATTCATATACTATTAATCATAAACTGGAGGAGCTTTTAAGATACGACTCACCAGTTCAGCTTTTAGGTAGAATTGCCTTAAAGGATGAAATAATTGGCGGAGTGAAAATTAACAAAGGTGAAACAACAACGCTTTCGATAGGTGGTGCCAACCGAGACCCTGCTCAATTTAAAAATCCTAACACGATTAATTTAACCCGCAACCCAAAACATTTGTCATTCGGACAGGGAATTCATTATTGCCTTGGGGATTGGCTTGCTAAATTAACAGCCTCTAGAGCAATTCCAGCTTTTTTAAATAATTTTAAATCTATTTCTATTAATTCAGAACCTGCGAATTGGTACGATAACTTAGCCATTCGCGGGTTTAACAACCTTAAAGTAACTGTTAAATCCTAGCTCCTTGGAAATATTTTAATCTGATTTGAGCACCTTTATTTGTATAGCCAGCGAACATTAAGTTGGTAGCTGGATAAAATACAGTGGTTTTGTTTTCTAGAATTCTTTTATTCTCAATCAAGGTAATCACACCTATTGCACTTGTTTCTATATTTAAATGGAGTTCTTCTAAAAAATTTAAGGTCTTCACTGCCAAGGTATCTGCCAATCCAGGAATTCGATAATTAGGATGAATTAACATGCGAAAATTAAAAAATGTGTTATTTTCAAAATTATGAAGTGCAACCTCCTCTGCAGTTGAAAGACCAATTATCTCTTTCCCACTAAATACATGATAAACAACCTGTTTACTTCTTTTTTGAGTGTTAAATGTTGATTGTTCAAATATTGAATCCCAAAAATCAATACTAGAAGGCATCGACTTTTGGTCTTGCCATACTTCCTTAAATTCAATGTCGCTAAAATCTATACTCATATTTCATTTAAAATATAACACCCTTCTGTGATGGCCGGAATTTGTGCTTCCTATATAGATAAAGGGCAACCTTGGCCATATGGCCCAATTCCATTTTCGAATCATCTTGTTGTTCTGAATAAGTGCGAATAGACCGAGTGGTTTTTTTTGTTCTGTTTTTGCCTTTTCTTTTAACACTTCATATGCCATCTTGCCCATTTTCAGCACTAGAAATGCAGAGCTATTACCTGGTGAAATTGACAAACGAATTAAATACATATAGTTTCTTAATAAAGGGATGTATTTTAAAGCGTATGTAAAAATGCCTATAATTTTATTCTCCGTGTTTCGTGCAATAATTAGCACGTCACTTACCCTTTCTCTTGCAGCTCTTTGATTTAATACACCATGTTGCAACCAAAATTCTATTACTTGATTTTGTATTTGACTTGATAACACATCATTGTAAATTGTTAAATGTATAGCCGCATTGTTACCTTTCATGTTATCTAGATATTAATAAATATTACTGTTTCCATAATTATCAGAATTATAATTATGATATTGTCTAAAATTATCTGAATTTTACCTATATCCCTGATCAGATATGCAAACCAACATCAACCATCAATTATACAGGTCTACCAGGAAAAAGTATCTAAAATTTCTAAGTAGATACAAAAAAGCCATTTCTTCCAAAACAAATGGCAGCACAACTTTCCGCTACCAGAGAAAACTAGCCAATACATTAAATCGATTATACAGGCAGCTCAAATCGCTTGAGCTAAAGTTAAAATTAGGCTTTGCAGTTGGAAGTATTGCATTTGCACTTCATTTTAATACAGCCAATGCTCAGCAACTTGGTCCATTTGTTCAAAATGATCAGAATAACCCGTTTAAATCTGGAATATCATTAGATAATAATAAACAGCCTTTTGCTGTAGACTTAGATAATGATGGTGATTTTGATATTGTTGTTGGTATACAAAGTGGTTATTTGGAGTTTCTTGAAAATGTTGGAACTGCCAATAACCCTGAATTTATTAGAAGAACAGGCATTGATAATCCATTTGATGGTATTTACAACGGTAAGTATTCTTCACCATCTTTTGGTGATTTTGATGGGGATGGTGATCAAGATATGATATTTGGATCATACTATAATCGACCGCGACATTTTGAAAATTATGGTGATGCCAGTTCACCATCTTTTAATACTACTTATAATTCACCTTCCTTTTTAGACAATGTTTATACCAGTTTCCCTGTAACAGCTAACTATTATTCACGACCGGAACTTGTGGATATTGATAATGATGGTGACCTGGACATATTTTTAGGAAGAGACTTTTTTACAAACGATTACAGTGCCGTAGCTTTTTGGCAAAATGATGGCTCAAACAATTTTACGGAACAAATAGCAGGTTCAAACCCTCTTTTTCTTCCTTTATATAATGCTAATGCCAACGTTGCAACAAGGTTTGATAGCACTTACCCTTCATTTGTAGATATTGATAATGACGGTGACTTAGATTTATTTGTAGGAGATCAGAATGGCTATATTCGATTTTTTCAAAACACTGGTAATGCCACAGTCCCTTCCTTTTCAAATGAAATTACAGGTGCTGGAAACCCTCTTGATGGTGTTGACGTTGGGAATGATGCATCACCAGAGTTTGTTGACCTCGATAATGATGGCGACTTTGATTTAATAGTAGGTTCTTCCCTTTATGGAGCATTAAACTTTTTTGAAAATGTAGGCACAGCGTCCTCCCCTTCTTTTGTTGAAGTTGCTGGAAACGCCAGTCCGTTTGGTGGGTTCAATAGCAGTTATGATGTTGCACCTACAGCTGTTGATATCGATGGAGATGGTTTTTTAGATGTAGTGTTAGGCGTAAAATATGATAGTGAATTAAGGTATTTCAGAAATAACCAAAATGGTAATTTTATAGAGCAAACAGGTGGATCAAATCCTTTTACTCCTCTCGCAGGCAATGTAGGAAATGTACCCGTACCAGCCTTTGCTGATATTGATAATGACGGTGACGCTGATTTGTTTGTGACGACCGATACAACAAATTACGGACCCACAAGATCAGAAGTTCTATTTTTTAGAAACAACGGGACATTTGATAGTGAAGTGAGTCCGATTACTACCTACCAAAATTATACTGAATTTGCGAGTTCATTAGCTGATTTTGATGGAGATCTTGATTTTGATGTACTTATTGGCGGTTATGGGGTAAATTATTCTACCTCAAATTTTCAATTTGTACGCAATGATGGAAATGTTACTACACCCTCATTCACGGAGGTTGATGTTAATGACCCACCCGTAAACAATATTAACATTGGATATGGTTTTTTAAAACCCTATTTCACTGACTTAGACCATGATGGTGATCCTGATGTTGTAGCTGGAATTTCAGCTGGAACATATTCAGGTCAACTCTTCTTTTTCGAAAACGATGGCACCAGTTTAAACCAAGTTACAGGCGCAGGTAGTCCTTTTTTTAATGATGGCGTTGGCGCCAATTTTGATTTCGGATCTGATTCGCAACCAGCACTACTCGACATAGATAATGATGGTGATTTGGATGTATTAGTTGGGCTTTCGTCCAATGAAATACTATACCTTGAAAATCAAAACATCCCTGCACAAATAAGTACAACAGGTACCACAACAGTTACATATAACGAAGGTGATTTACCTGTTTTATTGGCGAACGGCTTATCGATATCTGATGCAACTAATGATCCTATTAGAAAAGCCCGTGTTGTAATTGAAAATTATATTTCAGGTGAAGATTTGCTTGATTTCGATCCTGGTTTCGGTACTTCAGGCACGTTTGAGACTACTGGCCCTAATGCTGGTATTCTAACTATAGATGTCCCTCCAACCACCTTAAATAGCGAATTAGCCATGGTGCTGTCGGGTGTTACTTACGAAAACATTGGGGCAACTGTAACCGGTACACCAAGAACCATACGGTTTGAAGTAATTGATTTCGATAATACTAACCCTGGAAGCGCTGATGTTGTAACTATTACAGTCAATGTCATACCTACACCAAATGACCCTCCCGTGTTGGCAAGTTCTTCAGGAGACCTTACATATACAGAAGGTGATGGTATTGTAACCATTGATGGGGGGATTACCGTAACTGATTCTGATAATGCAAGTCTTGTTGGAGCAACAGTAACCATTACAAACAATTTTGCACCTTCGAATGATTTCGTGGAGTTTGCTAATCAAAACGGTATTACAGGAAGTTTTGATAATTCAAATGGCATACTAACGCTTTCAGGAACCAGTAGTGTGGCCAACTATCAGACTGCTTTGCGTTCTGTGGTCTACAATAATATTTCAAATAATCCATCAAGTTTAACACGCACCGTTTCATTCACTGTAAATGATGGTACTGATGACAGTAACACCATCACAAGAGATATCGTGGTAGTTCCTGTAAACGATCCGCCTTCAGTAGTATCTGAAAATGGTCAAAACCCATTGAGTTATACTCAAAATACAGTCGCTGTAGCCATTGATCCATTGATAGAGGTTTTTGACGTAGATAATACAACAATTGCCGGTGCAACAGTTACAATTACCGATTTCCAATCTGGTGATGAGGTAGCGTTTAATAATCAAAATGGTATAACGGGCAGTGTAAATGCTGGAACACTTACACTTTCTGGGTCAGCAACTCTTGCCCAGTATCAAACAGCACTACGTACGGTAACTTTCAGAACATCGAATGGTGCTGGAAGCCGATTAGTGAATTTTACAGCAAATGATGGTGAGGCCACCAGTATCCCGTATCCAAGAACTATTAATATCTCTGGGTCATCAACTCAGCCACCTGTTGTAAATACAACACCAACCACTACACAAGTGGGCAGCGTAGTTACGATAGACCTCTGTCAGATTATTTCAGATCCTGATAATGATTTCGATGAGTTATTCATTGAAGTAATCAGTACATTATCAGGCGCGGCTACAACTAAAGAAGATTGTAATCTACGAATTGATTATTCAGGACTGAACTTTTCTGGAGAAGATAATATAGTCGTAAGAGCCACTGACCCAGATGGTAATACTGATGAAAACACGCTTATTATTACTGTGGAAAGCTCTGAACCTGGGGGCGATTTGATCATTTACAATGCTGTCTCACCTAATGGTGACGGGCTCAATGATTGGTGGGAGATCGTAAATCTTACATCACCTAATAAGATTCAACTTTTCAATCGTTGGGGAGATTTAGTAAAAACATTATCAGATTATGAAAGCATAGAGAATAATACTCAGCTAAATGACATTCCAGCAGGTACTTATTTCTATAAAATTGAAAGTCCACAAGGCAGTTATGAAGGGTTTATTGTAATCAAGAAATAATATGAAAAAAATACTACTAATATTATTTACAGTTATTTACGGCTCGACACAAGCCCAGCAAGATCCTTTATATTCGCAATATCTAAACAACCCAATTGTCCTTAACCCCGCTTACACAGGCATTAATGACGTTTTTACAGGTTCTGTCGGTTACAGAAGCCAATGGAATGGGTTAGATGGGTCACCTACAACGCTATCAGCGACAGCACATTCGTCTTTTTTAGATAACAAAGTAGGCGGTGGCTTAGTAATCATCAGAGATGAACTGGGTATCACAACCAACACGCAAATTAATATGGCCGGCTCCTATAAAATTGAGTTTGGTGATAATACCTTTTCATTTGGAATGCAGTTTGGTATTAACAGCTATAGGGATGACAATGGCGAGCTGGAAGTACGGGATGCTGGCGATGCACTTTTTGAAGGCTCGCAAAGTTTTACCAAAACAAATTTCGGGGCCGGGGCTATTCTAAAAGGGAAACAATATTTTGTCGGCCTCTCCGTTCCGCGATTAGTTAATAGTAAAGAAGAATTTGGCGCTGTTAATTCTGAGATTTTTTCTCGTCATTATTATTTAGGATTAGGCTATGTATTCTTACTTAACACAAGTTTATCACTTAAAACTGGCGCGCTGGTTAAAGCTGTGTCTGATGTTCCAGCTTCAGTGGATTTAAGCACTAGTCTTTTGTTTTTAGACAAGTATTCTGCTGGCGTTCTCACCAGAAATTTTGAAACCTATGGCCTTATTCTCAGTGCACTAATCCAAGAGAATATCCGGTTCAACTATACATTTGAGGTACCAACCAATCAATCAGTTGGAACCCAGTTTAACACACACGAAATTGGTTTATCAATCGACCTTGAATTACTCGATGGTCACTTCATCAAAGAGCGATACTTTTAGTTACTAGCGCTCGTATTTCTTAAAATTTAATATTAATGTGATTCTTGTTTGAACATTAATCATATTTGCGCTGTTTGATTTTGGACAGATGAGAATATCCATTTTTAGAAAAGAACATTTTAATGCAGCACATCGCCTGCACAACCCTGATTGGGATGAAAAAACCAATGCCAAGGTATTTGGTAAATGCAATAACCCTAATTATCATGGGCACAATTACGACCTAATCGTTAAATTAACGGGAGAGATTGATCCTAAAACAGGCTACGTGTACGATATGAAAGTACTTAGCGACCTAATTAAGGAGAAAGTATTAAAAAAATTCGATCATAAAAACCTCAATCTGGATACTGAAGAATTCAAAAACCTAAATCCTACTGCTGAGAATATTGCCGTAGTTATCTACACTATATTGAGAAAGGAAATTGACAAAGCCCTGGATTTAAAAATTAAACTTTATGAAACAGAAAGAAATTTTGTTGAATATCCAGCGTGATTACAGTGAGGATGAGGAGATTGCCGAAGCACATGTAGGAACTTCAATAGAAACCCCTATGCGCGCAGATGCCTTTGACCTGTCTGACGATGAAAAAATTGAGAAAATAGAGGGACATTTCACTGAAATTATGAATATTCTAGGTCTCGACCTTAAAGACGATTCATTAAGTGGCACACCTCATCGTGTGGCCAAAATGTATGTGAAAGAGGTTTTTAGTGGGTTAAATCCAGACAATAAACCTAAAGCCAAATTATTTGAGAATAAATACAAGTATGACCAAATGCTTGTGGAAAAAGATATAACCTTCTACTCTCATTGTGAACATCACTTTGTGCCTATCTATGGAAAGGCTCACGTTGCGTACGTTTCCAGTGGAGAAGTAATTGGCTTATCTAAAATTAATAGGATCGTACAGTATTTTGCCAAACGGCCGCAGGTACAAGAACGATTAACGGTACAAATAGCAAAGGAATTACAAAAAGTATTAAAAACAGAGCATGTTGGTGTTGTTGTAGATGCCAATCACATGTGCGTGGCTTCCAGAGGTGTTGGTGATACTAATAGCAAAACAGGTACTGCGTTTTTTGGTGGAAAATTTAAGGACGCTCAAATAAAGAATGAATTTTTGAACTACATCAATAGTAAATAAGCATATTATATTGTATTTTATAAGAGTCACTATGAATCTATCATAGTGACTTTTTTGTTATGCAATTAGTATGAATTCACGTTTCCGTGGATTAATATAATTTGTAACTTTAAAGTTCAATTTAGACAACCGTAATAAATAAAATATGGCATTTGATTTAGACATGATTAAGACAGTTTACGCTGGTATGGCTGAAAAAATAGAAGCTGCCCGTAAGGTGGTAAACAAACCACTCACACTTTCAGAAAAAATACTTTATTCCCACCTACATTCCGATCAGAAGTTGGAGGCTTTTAAAAGAGGGAAATCGTATGTAGACTTCGCTCCCGACAGAGTAGCCATGCAGGATGCAACTGCACAAATGGCACTATTACAGTTTATGCAAGCTGGTAAAAAGAAAGTGGCAGTACCTTCAACAGTACACTGCGATCACTTAATCATGGCTAAGAAAGGTGCGGTAGAAGATTTGAGAAATTCGCTTTCTGCAAGTGGTGAAGTATTCAACTTCCTTGAGTCCGTTTCTAACAAATACGGCATAGGGTTCTGGAAACCGGGTGCTGGTATCATTCACCAGGTTGTATTAGAAAACTACGCCTTTCCTGGTGGTATGATGATAGGAACTGATTCACACACTGTAAATGCAGGTGGATTAGGTATGGTTGCCATTGGTGTGGGTGGTGCAGATGCTGTAGATGTTATGGCCGGCATGCCATGGGAACTGAAATTTCCAAAACTTATTGGCGTGAAACTTACAGGTAAACTTAGTGGCTGGACTGCTCCTAAGGACGTTATTCTTAAAGTAGCTGGCATCCTTACAGTAAAAGGTGGTACTGGCGCTATAGTAGAATACTTTGGAGAAGGCGCCAAATCAATGTCTTGCACCGGTAAAGGAACCATCTGTAACATGGGCGCTGAAATCGGAGCTACCACGTCTACCTTCGGTTACGATGATTC
Source organism: Fulvivirga sp. (assembly GCF_040220315.1). Lineage (GTDB taxonomy): Bacteria > Bacteroidota > Bacteroidia > Cytophagales > Cyclobacteriaceae > Fulvivirga. The sequence continues at coordinate 9,000 of NZ_JAVJUY010000215.1, read as the reverse complement.
AATGGACAGATACCTACGTGCCACAGCAAGAGCAGAAGTTGCAGATTTAGCAAATGAAATAAGAGAGCACTTAACTGGTGATGATGAAGTGTACGCCAACCCTGAAAAATATTTCGACCAGGTAATTGAAATCAACCTTTCTGAGTTAGAACCGCACATTAACGGACCATTTACACCAGATAGAGCTACTCCAGTTTCGCAAATGAGAAAAGAAGCTGAAGCCAATGGTTGGCCAATGCATGTTGAATGGGGCTTAATAGGATCATGTACCAACTCCTCTTACGAAGACTTGACAAGAGCTGTATCAATTGCTAAACAAGCTGTAGATAAGAAATTAAAACCTAAATCAGATTTCGGTATCAATCCCGGATCAGAGCAAATTAGATTTACCGTTGAGCGTGATGGTATACTAGATGTGTTCGACAAATTAGGCGCAAGAGTATTTACAAATGCTTGCGGCCCTTGTATTGGTCAGTGGGATCGTGCGGGTGCAGATAAAAAAGAAAAAAACACTATCATCCACTCCTTTAACAGAAACTTCTCTAAAAGAGCTGATGGCAACCCAAATACCCATGCGTTTGTAACATCACCGGAAATGGTAGCAGCAGTAGCTATCAGTGGTGATCTAGGTTTTAACCCACTTACTGACACTTTGACTAACGAGGATGGCGAGCAGGTGAAGTTAGATCCACCGTCTGGCTTTGAGCTTCCGGAAAAAGGATTTGATGTGGAAGATAATGGCTATCAAGAACCTGCCAAAGATGGAAGCAGTGTTGAAGTAAAAGTCGCACCTGACTCGAAAAGATTACAACTACTTACTCCTTTCGAGCCTTGGGATGGCAAGAACATCACAGGCATGAAGCTTTTAATTAAAGCTAAGGGCAAGTGTACTACTGATCATATTTCAATGGCTGGCCCTTGGTTAAGGTTCAGAGGACACTTAGATAATATTGCTGACAATACTTTAACAGGAGCAGTTAATTACTTCAACGATGCAACCGATAAGGTTAAGAACCAGTTAACTGGCGAATATGGACCGGTTCCATCTACTCAAAGAGATTACAAAGCCAAGGGTATCCCTACCATAGTTGTTGGAGACCATAACTACGGTGAAGGGTCATCAAGAGAGCATGCAGCAATGCAGCCAAGACATTTGGGTGTAAAAGTGATATTGGTTAAATCATTTGCCAGAATCCACGAAACTAACCTGAAAAAGCAAGGTATGTTAGGTTTAACTTTCGCTAATGAAAATGATTATGATAAAATTAAGGAGAATGATACGTTTGACTTTGTAGACCTTGATCAGTTTGCAGAAGAAAAGCCGTTGACATTAAAAATTAATCATGAAGATGGTTCTTCAGAAAAGATCAAATTAAATCATACATACAATGAAGCTCAAATAGGTTGGTACAGAGCAGGATCTGCGCTTAACCTGATTGCTGCTAAAGAGAAAAATTAATAAACAATTACATTTTATTTTTAAGAGGCTGTCTCAAAAGAGTTAGCCTCTTTTTTTATCCAAAATATTATTTTGTTTCGATTATTCAACTCTGCGAGTCTCTGTGTACTCTGTGGTGATTTTGACCATTTTAGATCATAAAAACATAAAGCCAAATCAAACGTTTTAAATCAACACAATTAAGGTTCGGTATTTAAAAGCAACTAATACTCAAAATCTCGCTTGCATCCCCTACTCCATTAGCGTAATTTTAAATCTTATGGCAAAGAAACATACGTACGATTATGGCCTGATCGGCAACTGCTCATTTCAAGCCCACATACATAAGAATTCTAGTATCGATTGGATGTGCTGGCCACGTTTTGATAGCAGTTTTATTTTTGGAAAGTTGTTAGATGATAAAAATGGCGGTGAGTTCACCCTTTTTCCACATGGTGAAATTCGTCATTCTGAGCAGCGCTATTTAGAAAATACAAACATATTATGCACTGAGATATCCTGTGAAGAAGGTAAATATCGCATCACTGACTTCGCACCTAGGTTCTATCAATTTGACAGGTATTTTAAACCATTGATGTTGATTAGAAAAGTTGAACCACTGGAAGGGTCACCCAGAGTGAAAGTATGTTGCAAACCCGTAGGCAACTATGGTAAAATACATCCAGAACAATACGAAGCCAGTAACCATATTGAATACCTTGGATTAGAAAAAGAACTACGACTAACTACAGATTTTCCGCTGTCCTATATAATTAATGGTGAATCGATAGTTTTAAATGAAACAAAGTACTTAGTACTTACATATGGTGCACCATTAGAAGCACCATTGAAAATTACATGTGAGAATTTCCTTGAAAAAACGAAGCTCTATTGGCGCGGATGGGTGAAAAATCTAAGCGTAAGCAACTTTCATCAGGCTGATATTAACAGATCTGCCCTTGCCCTTAAAATTCACCAGTATGAAGATACAGGTGCCATCATTGCGGCTGGAACAACCAGTTTGCCAGAAGCCGATGGTAGTGGCCGCAATTGGGATTATCGCTATTGCTGGATGCGCGATGCTTATTATACACTTACGGCTTTCAACAATATAGGCCACTTTGAGGAATTGGAAAGGTACTTTAACTATATCGTGAACATTTCAGTCAAGGTAAAGGACAGGTTTCAGCCTCTCTATGGCATAACAGGTGAAACTGCTCTTGATGAACTTATTTTAGATTTACCTGGGTATAAAGGTAACACTCCAGTGCGCGTAGGAAATCAGGCATACACACATGTTCAGAATGATGTATATGGCCAGGTATTGGTTTCATTATTGCCACTGTATACCGATAAACGTTTTATTAATGTTGAGCGATCTGACTCACTTAAACTAATCAAAACCCTTCTTCAAAAAATAGAAAATTTGATGGACGAACCAGATGCTGGTTTATGGGAGTTTAGGAACTTTGCTCAATACCATAGCTATACGTACCTTTTTCATTGGGCAGGGGCATCTGCAGCCAAAAAAATTGGTAAATCATTTGGCGATAAATCAATAGAGAAATTAGCAGACAATCTCATTAAGGCATCTTCCGATAAAATTGAGGCTTGTTTAGATAAAGACAGAGGTGTGTATACTCAAGCAATAGGAACCAAAAACCTAGACGCCAGTGATTTGCAACTGATTATGATGAATTATTTAGATCATGATTCAGAAATAGCACGTAAGCATCTGAAGGCCCTCGAAAAAGACCTTAAAACCAAAGAAGGCCTATTCTTTAGATATAAACACAAAGATGATTTTGGCGAGCCTGAAACAACATTTTTAATCTGTGCTTTCTGGTATGTAGAAGCATTAACATGCGTTGGTAGAGTGGATGAAGCTATTAAAACATTTGAGCAGCTTGTTTCTTATAGCAACCACGTTGGCTTACTGAGCGAAGATGTAGATGCAATAAACGGAAGCCAATGGGGTAATTTTCCACAAGCTTATAGTCATGTTGGTTTAGTAAATGCAGCCTATAGAATTAGCAGAAAATTAGATAAGCCCAATTTTCTTTAAATAAGTCAATTATTAATTCTTTCGTGTGGTTACTTTGGCGGCTAATGGCGTATGAAAATCTGTTTAGCTGGCTTTTATAAATTCTTGATGAATTTCACAATCACCATTTTTAGAATTAAATATCTCCTTTCTGTATTTCTAATAATCACTTCTGCATGTGGCACTTTTGCTACAAATAAGTCTGCCCCTTTGGCACTGCGTGGACAATTAGATTTAGCTGATTGGAATCTTGAACAAGATGGTATTTTTAATCTTTATGGTACGTGGGAATTTTATTGGCAACAACTACTAGCTTCCCCTCCTGTCAACATAGTCCCCGAGCTTGTAAGAGCGCCTGACTTATGGATCAATCACGATGCAAACAAGTCTTCCATCGGTTTTGGCACGTACAGGTTACAGGTTGTTGGCGAACTAACCAATAAAGAAGTTGGAATCTATTTGCCTTCCATGTATACGAGTCATCGTGTGTTCGTGAATGGTACAGAAGTTGGCCACATTGGGCAGGTGGGCACAGACAGAAATACTTATGAACCTTTCTGGCAAGCAACAATTGCAAAATTCACTCCAACATCCGATACCATCGATTTGATGATTCAAGTAGCAAATTTCCATCATAGCAAGGGTGGAATAAGTGAGCAAATTATGATGGGTACTGCTACAGACATAGAAGCACTTTTGGCAAAAAATAAATTGGCTGATAAAGTTAAGACTATAGGATTGTTGGTTCTAGCCCTAATTATGTTAGTTCTATTTGTAATAAAAAGAAAAATACATATTCTATGGTTTGCCATTTTTAGTTTATGTTGGTCAATCAGAGGCGCTTTTTCTTCCACCTATCCGATTTTTGATTGGTACCCAGAGTTCAATTGGTTTGCTGCTATAAGAGTGGAATATGTTATACTGCCATTAACACTTCTTGTTGGAATACTCATTTTTCACAGATTATATTATAAGTATACATTCAATTGGGCAAAGAAAGTCGCAATAATAATTTGTTTGCTCTATGCTGGCATAACACTATTAAGTCCGGTTTTTTGGTTTACTTCACTACTAATTTATTTCTTCGTATTCCTCGGTATAACGCTTTTTTATGTTTTAATAGCTATAATCAATACTGTGATCCATAGTGAGAAGGGTTCAACAACAATGTCGATATCAATTGTTTTGATTGTTTGCCTGTTTTTTTACGATCTGATTTCCTATCAACAACTTGTCTCTCCAAACCCATACATCTTGAATTTAGGCTACTTAATAATCTTTTATCTGCTAAGTGGGTCTATGACTTACTACGCCCTCTCAATTAAGAAGGCTTAGGAACCTGACAACCACTTCCGGACTCTCAACACTGTATTTTGCAGCCGAGTGTATATCTCCCACTTTGATAGTATACGCCTCATCTGGTAGTGCTTTGAATGTATCTTCATCAGTCCAGTCATCCCCTAATGCCATAATAAACTCAGGTTTGTAGTTACTCACCCATTTTGAAGCGGCTTTTCCCTTATTTACTTCAATATTTTTTATCTCTACTACCTTATTTCCTTCCAACACCTGTAGGTTCATATTCACGGCAAGGTATTTAAGGTGACTGATTATTTCCCGAGCCCTTAACTCACCTAAACCTGTTTCTACCTTTCTGTAATGCCAAACCAAAGAGTAATCTTTCTCTTCAATAAAAGAACCCGGTGTTTTATTTACATAAATATCAAGAATATCCCTTATCTCATCTTTCCAACTATTATCCAGACCTTCGGCCATATACCACTCTCCTGCCTTATCTTTTAACCAAACACCATGTTCGGCAATAAAATCTACTGGCAAATGACCTAACCAACTTTCTAGTGTTGTTTTATCCCTACCACTGATAATTACTACTTGATTTTTAGGATTTTCTGAAAGTTTCTTCAATATTTTGAGCAGCTCTTTACCAGGCTTTACAGCTTGTGGGTCACTATCAAATGAAACAAGGGTACCATCGTAATCAAGAAACAACATGCGCTTATTTTTTGCTTGATAAGCTTTAAGAATGGAGGTTTGCGTTTTTTTGTCTACTACCTTTGTGGCCAATTCATCACGTTTACGGGTGACATCGTCTAATTTGCCCAAGAACAAACTCACCCAATGATGAATGTTAAACTTCTTGAGTGTTTTCTGCATGATCGAAATATGCTTCTTTTGTTCTTCCTCTGTCATAGTTAAAGCCCTGTAAATAGCATCTACTACCTGGTGCTTATCATTAGGATTCACAATAATTGCATCTGATAGCTCTTTACTGGCACCAGCCATTTCACTTAAAATCAATACCCCTTTCTGATCCAGCTTACTGGCCACATATTCCTTGCATACGAGGTTCATTCCATCGCGCATTGGGGTTACCATTGCCACATCGGCCATACGGTAAAATGCAGATAAATCTTCTATTGGAAATGAGCGATAAAAATAATGTATGGGCGTCCAATTGACGGTGCCGTATTTTCCATTAATTCTACCTACCAATAAATCAACTTCTTCTTTTAAGTGCTTATACTTTTCTACGCTATCACGTGATGGTACAACTACCATCATTAAAGAAACCTTACCTTGATATTGAGGGTAATTTTTTAAAAAAATATCAAATATTTGGAGCCTTGCAGGTATACCTTTCGAGTAATCCAACCTATCGATAGAAAGAATCAGCTTTTGATCGCCTAGCGAAGTCCTATATTCTACCTCTCTACTTAGAGTATCTGGGTGCGCGGCCTGATTAGCATACTTATCGTAATCAATTCCAATTGGAAATGAATCAGTAACAACTGTGCGCCTGTCTTTCTGAATTTGACCATGATGATTACTGATATAGCAAATACGACTAACGGCACTTAGAAAGTGACGCATATCATCATAGGTATGAAAACCAATTAAGTCGCTTCCCAAAACACCATCTAATAACTGACGCCTCCATGGTAATAATCTGAACACCTCAAAAGATGGGAAAGGTATATGCAGGAAAAAACCCACACTAACATCCGGTTTCTTCTCTCGAATCATTTGAGGAACTAGCATTAATTGATAATCATGTACCCAAACCCTATCTCCCGGGTTCAGTTCATCTAGAATCTCATTGCAAAACTTCTTGTTCACCTTTTCATAGGCATCCCAATACGACTTTCTGTAAAGCGCATACTGATTGAAATAATGAAAATTGGGCCATAACGTTTCATTACTAAAACCCTCGTAATAAAGTGTAATTTCCTCCTGTGTTAGAAAAACAGGCTTCATATTTTGGGATTCGAGTTTTGCTCTGGCTTCTTTCTTTTTATCCTTATTTTTAAAAAACCTTCCTGGCCAGCCTACCCATAAATTATTTCCCTTTTTATAAATTGATCCAAGACCTGTGGCAAGTCCGCCTTCACTGGGTTTATAAAGAAGTTCCCCATTTTCATTTTTAAGAACTTTTACAGGCAATCGATTGGAGACTATGATGGTTTTGGACATAATAAAACGTTAGCTAATTAATAAACCATAATACACACACAATGTTGAAATGTAAAGGATATTGAATGTTAATACGAACGATGTGTATTTTTTTGATCATACTATTAGTTAAGAGCAATTTGTGAACTATCTTTGTTTAGAATTAATCTAAATTAAATTGAAACAATCCATTCTTATTTTAGATCCTCAATTTCTAACAAGAAATGGTCTTTTCCATCTACTCTATAATATCGATGGTTTAGAACTTGATATGAAAGAGAAACTAGAAGAAGTAAATGATCCATCGACCTACACCATTATTATTACTGACTATCTAGAACCATATACTTCCAAGGAAAAAGTTGATTTCAGAGATAAGTTTTTACCAAATTATGCAGAAAAACTTTTAATTATCTCTTCCGATACCGACAAACAAAGAATTAAAAGTATTATTACTTCTGGTGCCAAAGGCTACTTAACTAAAGATTGTGACCCTGATGAAATCCTCTCTGCAGTAGAAATGATTTCAAAAGGAAATAGATTTTATTGTAACAGGGTATTAGAGATGCTGTCACATATTGATGGTAATGATCCTAATAACTGTGAACCTGCCGATCTAAGTAAGAGAGAAATGGAAGTATTACAACTTATTGCTAAGGGTTACCGAACTGCCGATATTGCCGAAGAACTCTTTATTAGTATTCACACAGTTAATTCTCATAGAAAGAATATCCTCAAAAAATTGCGACTTAAAACGCCTACCCAACTTGTGGCATACGCTTTGGAAATCGGCCTGGTTTCTAGTGAATAATCACTACTTCTAGTGATTTTTATTTTTATTTAGACTTTTTCTAAACAAGATTGTCTTAAGTGTATTTTATTTGCACACGGTAATAACTAAAACAATCATATAACAATGAAATTATATTTAAACGTAACACTTTTAACCGTTGTGCTTTTTGCGGCTAGTTGTAATGATGACGAAGATCCTGCTGCTCAGCTAACAATACCTGAAGAATATACTTCAGCTAACTACAATTCAAATGTAACATCAGAAAACCTCGTAATTGAAGAGTTAGGAATGCTCACTGAGGCAGTTAATGCCGCTGAATCAAATGCTCAGGGAACTACAACAGTTGGTGCAATTTCATACCCATCAACGCTACAATCTGTTACACTTTCAAGCTATTCATCGAAAATAGAGAACTGGTTGGTAGAATTGGTGAAGGCTGCGAATGATGATGACGGTTTTCAAAATCCTGGTGCAGGTATGCCAGCTCCCGGTGAAGAAGGAGGATTACTTGGATCTCGCCTGTTAGACGAAAATGGATTAGAATTAGAGCAACTAGTTGAAAAAGGCTCTTTTGGTGCTGCTCTTTACAACCACGCACTTTCCGTAATTAGTGGTGAACTAACGAGTGCTTCCATTGATAAATTGGTTGAAATAGTTGGTACTGATGCTTCATTTAATCCAGATAATGTTACTTCGGCAGCTACCTATGCGGTGCGAAGATCGAATCAAGTAACAGAAATGGGTTTCTTTTATGATATTAAAAAGGCTCTTATCACTGCTAAAGCCGCCATTGAAGCTGGTAGCAGTTTTAATGAAACAAGAGATCAAGCACTTGCTGACTATCTACTTGCATGGGAAAAATCAAATTTTGCTACTGTAATATACTACTGTAATGCTACTAAGGTTCAATTACAAAATGCCGGTGACGATCCTGCAGCATTGGGTAATGCCATGCACGCTTATGCAGAAGGAGTTGCCTTTGCTCACGGTTTTAAAGGACTGACTAATAAGCAGATAACGGATGCACAAATAGATAGCATTTTGGAGAAATTATTAGCTGCAGATGGTGCTACGCCAACGAGCTATCAATTTTTAAATGATGCATCTCTTTTATCTAACCTAGATGAAATTATTGAAGATATTCAAACAATTTATGGATTTACAGATGCGGAGGTTACAACTTTCTTTGTCAACAATCCAGAATAAAAAGTAAATAACTATTAAATAAAAACCTTGCCTGATTTTCAGGCAAGG
>NZ_JAVJUY010000214.1:0-4879 GCF_040220315.1 Fulvivirga sp. | reverse complement strand
GATAGCTATTGGCGATCTAGGCCTTCTACACTTTCCACAAGGCATATCGGCCTTCAGTCAAAATGGGATTCCCAAATCCCATATCTACGGAAATGTTTAATTTGGTGATGAATACGCACAATGTGTCCGTTTTTAGTCGCTTATAAGCGTTTATTGTCGTTCCAAATGGGTAAAGTATTGTTATTGAAATGGTGATTTGGAAGATGATATTAGTAGCTGTGGTGCATGCACTATAACTAAAGGTTAGACAGCAAGAACTAAAGGTTAGACAGCAAGTAGATTGATATGATAAAAGACAAGTTTAAAGAAATTGTGAAAGCTGGAATTTATCCACCTCTTAAAGATGCTGGATTTAAAAAGTCTGGAAACCACTTTATCAAAAAACTTGACGAAACGCAACAGGTGGTTACACTTCAATTGAGTCAAGGAAACTCTCATGAGCAACTTCGCTTTTACTTCAGGTGCGGAATCTTAATAAATGGGATAAAACCCGAACCTAGAGATTTGAAATCAGAAGTTTACGCTGATTACAGATTTAGTATTGATAGGGTGACTAATGAATTTGATAACGACCAATTTGACATTACAAACGACACTCAAATAGCACCAATTGCTAAAAAAATTGAGGAAGTAATAAAATCAGAATTAATACCTTTTTTTAATAAACATGAAACTGAAAAAGCGTGTATTGATTTCATGACATCTCAAGATAGCCTCCAGGGTAGTTTTGATTTGATTAAATATTTATGTGTAAATAATCAAATATCTCATTTGGAAGAATATGTGATTCGCTTGACGAAGTTCCTTAAATCAATAAAAGGACAATATAGCGACCCGAATACTGCTCGTAAAAGAGTTGACAAAATGATTTCTTTAATCTCTGAGTTTGAAAAACTAACTCCTGAGTTGAAAGAAAAAATAGAAAAAAGTTGGTGACACTGTATATAGCAACTTCAGATGTTCCCCACCTTCCCAGCTCATGCCAGACTCCAGCTAAAAAGCGATTCCCAAATCCCGTACAATTAAACAGGCTTAATCCATCAAATACAATATCCACGGAAATGTTTAATTTGGTGATCAATACGCACAACGCATCTGATTTTAATCACTTATAAGCGTTTATTGGCGATTAAAAGTGGGTAAAGTGTGGGTAACGAAATGTTACCAACAATCACTTTCCAATACCATGAGGGTATTCACGATCTCGATTTTGGAACCGAAGAATCTCATTTTTCTGTATAACTCCCTTGTCTACATTAATTGCTTCCCGAATAGTCGCATTGTTTTTCCATGCTTCTCTTCCCTCAAGAACAGTCCGAAGATGCACTATTAATGCTGCAGAAATTGATCTCGTTGCACTTTCCCATAAGTAACTAGGGGTATGATCCACAGCATAGTAGTCTATATCATCAACGGAGAACATTGGATGCTTAAATGTTGTGGGTTTGGCAAAGTAAAAACCCATTCCTTCATCACAACTCACGTCTATAATTAGGCAACCTTTTTGTAAGCATGCTTTTTCGTCATGAGTAACAAAATCCAGAGGATTGTTTGGGTCCTGGAATGTGCCATTAATGATAATTTTTGATTCGCTAATTAACTCAGTTAATGGCCTTTCTGATCCATCATGCTCTACCACTAACATCCTGGCTCCACCTTCAACGCCTTTTTTAATCCTAACATAATTAACATCAAGAATTTCTTCTCTGACCTCATGATCTGGCCTTTGGATGCAAATGGTTATATCTCTAAATCCATGAGCCTTCAGGGCGTAAATGGCTCCTCTGCTTACTGCCCCAAAGCTGAAGATTAATACTTTTCTCTGGTTTCCATAATGACCATCAATTCCCTTTAATTGCATAGCATGAAGAATCGCACAGTAACCGGCCATCTCATTATTTTTATAGAATGTATGACGTCCCTGAATACCACTGGGAGACCACACGAACATGTCTTCAAACGCAATCAATGTCAATTCTCTGTCGATTGCTGTTTGAGTAATTTCCTTCTGTTGTGCACAATGAGGGTAACCCCAAAGCAGACCATTTTTCTTTAGTTCCTGCAGGTCTGAAAGAACTGGCTTGGCAATGATTACCGATCCCAGGTCACCCAGAAGTTCACTTCGCGAAGCAATCCCACAAGACAGGGCTTTTAACTCTTCATCTTCAACCTTGAAAGACCTGCCGTACCCCTTTTCAAAAATAAGGTGTTTCCTTACCTCTTCTGGTAGCCTTGACAAATGTTCGGGATGAATGGGAAGCCTTCTTTCGTCTTCTTTCTTAGAAGTACCAATTACACCAATCGTATGCATTAAACTATTCGTAATATTTGTTGAGTCTGCTTATAAAAAGAATAAGCTTTGAATCTCCCGGATGTGATTTCTAAAGAAAGGATTGGAGGTTTCACACATCAGATGAATCGCCAATTTAATTGCTCGTAACCCGTCAATTGAAAGTGTAAAAACTTATAAGAGAAGAATTAGAATTGAAAAATTCCTGATGCGAAGGTAACCATTAAAAATCTAGCAGCTCTCCACCTTCCCCAGGGCATGTCGGCCTCCAGCTAAAAAGCGTTTTCTCAAATCCTGTACTATTAAATAGCTATGCCCAGGTCAGGCAGACCTGAATCACGTTGTTCCATCCGTGCACATTGTATCGTTTAACTCAACTATACGTATATTTGATATATGAGCACCATCGGAAGACACATAACAGTAGATCCAGAAATCCAAAATGGTCAACCCGTTTTCAGTGGAACACGTGTGCCCGTGCAAACATTATTTTGGCATCTTGAAAAAGGAATTACAATCGAAGAGTTCTTGGAAGATTTCCCAAGTGTAACAAAAGAACAAGCCATTGGTGTATTAGAGATTGCTAATAAGATTGTAAACTCCGCACAACTGGGTCAAATCTATGAAACTGTTAATTGACGAGAATCTACCTAAACGTCTAAAAATTAATTTTCCTAATCATGAAATTTTCACTGTCAATGACATGGGTTGGAACAGTGTCAAAAATGGTGAACTCCTAAAATTGATGTTGCAGCAAGAATTTGATGTACTTCTAACGTTTGACAGGAATCTACAATATCAACAAAACTTTAATAAATATCCGATAGCAGTATTTATCCTCAACGCAGAGGATAACGCCTATCTAACCCTTGAACCTCTAATCCCCATCATTCACAATCATCTGAATAAGGAATTGAAACCGGGACCAACTGAAATAAAAGTCGGGGTCTAACTCTCCACCATTCCCCACCTTCCACAGCGCACCTCAGACTCCAGCTAAAAAGCGATTTCTCAAATCCCATACAATTAAACAAGACTTGATCGACCGAAGATAATATCCACGGAAATGTTTAATTTGGTGATCAATACGCACAACGTATCCGTTTTGGATCGTTTAGTAATACTGTTGTTTAATTGTTGTGAATCATAGTCTTTTGAGTGTAGAAATCTGAACTTTTCAACTTTTAGTTTGTTCCATTATTAGTTAACTTTGAAACGGTGGAACATTATCGTCAACTTGTCTTTTTCAAAAACTATTTCAGTGATTTTTTCGAACCACTGAATGAGAAAGTAAAGGATAAGATTGATCAGGTGCTCTTCATAGTACGAACAGTGGAACGAATTCCCAGGAAGTTTTTCAGTCATATGACTGGCACAGACGGACTTTTTGAGATTCGAGTTGAATTCCAGGGTAATATTTATCGGATTTTCTGCTGTTTTGATGATGGTAACTTGGTGGTACTCTTTAATGGTTTTCATAAGAAATCTCAGAAAACACCGAAAAAGGAAATTGATAAGGCCCTAAGAATAAAGGACGAATATTTTGAATTGAAAAGGAGATCAAAATGAAAGAACATTTAACAACATTTGACGAACACCTTGACCGACGCTATGGAAAGGTCGGATCTCAGGAACGTACCAACTTCGAAATAAAAGCCAAAGCATTTGCAATTGGTGAAATTATTAGAGAAGCACGTAAAGAGGCACACATAACCCAGGAACAACTTGCCGAACGAACTGGAACAAAAAAGAGCTTTATCTCCAGAATCGAGAACGGACATAGCGATATCCAACTTTCCACACTTTACAGGCTTTTGGAAGTAGGTCTTGGAAAAAAAGTGAACCTAACAATAGGATAAACGAGCCACAACAAAGCGATATGGATGAATAGCCTTAAGCATTCTACAGCCGCTTCATCAAAACCTCACTGCAAAAACCTCACTGGGCAAACACCTTATCGCGCAAGTGTTCTCCACTTGTGCGATAATAGGTTCCACGATCTAAGCTCTCGATATGCCCCACAGCGGATCTCAGCCTCCAGCTAAAAAGAAATTCCCAAGTCCCGATCAATTAAACCGGCTTTGGTCGTAGCTCCCCCCTGGAAATCATATATCCCGCGCGGTATGTCATATATCCCTGAAAAAAATCGTATCTCCCACTAAAAAATCATATATCCCAGATGAGAAATTGTATATCCCGGAAAAACATTCATTTCTCCGCGATAGAAAGTCCTATATCCCATAAAAAAATGGCATCTCCGGGGTGAAAAATCATAAATATTACAAAATCAATCATATATCCCAGCTAACCTGACATATCTCCGGCTTGAAAATCATATCTCCGGGGTAGAAAGTCATACCTCCGGGGTGAGAAGTCGTATCTCCCGCTCAGAAATCGTATCTCCGGGGTAGAAAGTCATACCTCCGGGGTGAGAAGTCGTATCTCCCGCTTAAAAATCGTATCTCCGGAGTAGAAAGTCATACCTCCGGGATGAGAAGTCGTATCTCCCACTAAAAAATCGTACCTCCGGAGTAGAAAATCACAGCTCCCGGGAAAAAATCACAGATCAGGTAGGATGAATAACAAATC
>NZ_JAVJUY010000213.1:0-13854 GCF_040220315.1 Fulvivirga sp. | reverse complement strand
TATAGCCCCGGAGGTGTTTTAAATGTACCTCCAACCTATGGCCACCACGTTTTTGGCTATGGTGCTGCTGACGGTGCTATTGATCCAACTCCAGCGAACAATCTTTCTTATGAAAATAAATTTGGTTACAGTGCTGATTTTATTGAGGGTGCGCCTTCTAATTTAATTTTTGGAAGCTTAAATAGAAACACAGGATCTAACATCGTCATATCAGAATGGGTACCAAACAGACCTATACCTATTGTTAATGTTACAGCAGAAGATGAATTATTGAACCCAGGAGAAACATTAACAGCTTTCGATCCAGGTGGTGGTACATACACCTACCAATGGTTTAAAGATGGGTTACCAATTACAGATTCTACCAGAAGCGAATTGGTAATTGGAAATATATTCTTGACAAATGGATCATACTATGTAGAGGTTGCTGGTTCTGGTGGTTGTACGCGTGCATCGAACCCTATTTTCTTGTTAGATGGAACTACACTGGAAAGTGATTCACTGGCGTTAGTTGAGCTTTACAATACCACTAATGGGGCTGATTGGTCGGACAATACTAATTGGTTGGTAGGTAATGTAAATACGTGGTTTGGGGTTGGTGTCAATGGTGGTAGAGTTACTGATCTATTTTTAAGTAACAACAATTTAACGGGAACCATTTCGGCATCCATTGGTGCATTATCGGCATTAGAAAATATTGATTTCTTAGGTAATAGTGTAGGCGGAACATTGCCAGCCTCTTTTTGGAATATTTCAACTCTTAATAGCATACAGTTTTGCTGTGGTAACAGTATTTCAGGAACAATCCCTTCAACTGTTGGTCTTTTGGATTTAACTACTCTTGACCTTGGCGGAAACAATTTCAGCGGAGCGTTGCCTATAGAGCTTTTTAATAATTCTAATTTACAATTCATTAACCTTTGGGATGATGGCGACAATGGCATGAACCTAACTGGCAGCCTTCCATCAACAATTGGAAATCTGACATCTTTGATTGCTCTGGATATAAGTGGCAACCAGCTTACAGGAACAATACCTAATGAAGTTGGAAATATGACTGCCCTTGAAACGTTTAATCTACGCGAAAATCAGCTTTCTGGCGACCTGCCAGATGCGGTTTGGCAGCTTCCAAATATCAGAATTGTACAAGTGGACTATAATTCAGAATTATCGGTAACATTGCCTGCAAACCTCACTTCCCTCACACAATTGGAAATTCTTGGTATTTCAGGTACTGTAGCAATTGGTGGACCATTCCCAACTGACTTTTATTCATTAACAAATCTTACTGTGTTAGATGTGGGAGGCCATGGATTTACTGGCACGATAGATCCTGCCATTAATAACCTAACCAATTTAGGCGGGCTTTGGCTTTTTAATAACCGGTTAACTGGTGATTTCCCGGATATCAGTGGGCTCACAAATCTGCAGGCAATGTCTATTGGTGGAAATTTATTCACCTCCTTTCCAGATATTTCGGGCTTACCAATAATACAAACTCTCTTTTTGCAAGCGAATCAACTCGATTTTAATTCTATTATTCCCAATTTAAGTATTCCTGAATTCACGTATATACCACAGAATAGAAGGGATTCCAGGTATGAAGTAATAGATGAAGGTGGAGACCTTCCATTAGTTAATCCTTATACTACAACTGGAAACAGGTTCACTTGGATTAGAAATATCAGCGATACTCTGGCTCTAAATGTTAATGCTGCAAACTACACCATCACGAATGCAACTATTAATGATTTGGGTGGCTATTATGCATGGATTACAAACCCAGCGGTTCCTGATCTAACAATATCTTCACCTTTTTATAATGTAAGCTCTTCTGTAGCACCTAAAGCATGGACTGTAGACAATAAACCTGGATCAGTCGCTGACTTTAAAACCTTTTATGCTGCTTTTTATGGAACAAGCACTGGCGATACGCTCTTTGTATCAGGCTCGGATATACCCTATGATGTTGGAGGATTAAGATTGGAAAGACAAAGATATATTTATGGCCCCGGGTATTTTTTATCGGACAACCCTGAAACTCAGGCAAATGATACAACGGCTCGTATGCCGGGAATTAACATCACTGAAGGTTCTGAAGGAACAGAAATATATGGACTTGATTTTGGTTTTGTCAGATTAAACAATGTGACTTCATTTAGCGATGATGTTTTAGAAGATATAGTTTTATCTAATAATAGAATTGGCGATTTAGGGATCACGGACGATGTGGATAACATAACCATTTCAAAAAACTTTATTGGTGAATTTTCATTCGCATCAACGTCATTATTGGGCACAAGTAGGAATTACACTAATGTTTTAATTGAAAACAACATTATTGATACAGTAACAACTGCCATTTCGAGAGCTACCGCAGCAAGAAATGATATGACCAACGTAGTTTTTAATAGAAATACGATAGGGGTATTCCTAGACAGTATCAGCGATGCATCATTAACCAATAACATCATTAATAACTATCAGGCCACAGGCAATACTACGTCAGGTACAATTAATTTTGGCACGGCTAATTTTACTAATTCAAGTGGCACATTGTCCATTGATAATGACTTTCAATCAGCTGCGAATGCAGGAGCATTTTCTGGAGCAAATCCTTATGTTCTTTCTGGTATCGCACCAATTCCACATATTTTTGCATTGAATGATATTGGTCGGATACGATTTAATGTAAATGCTAAAAATGAATTAGATAGCGATATAACCTTTCTTAATTATCGATTGGGTGAAAATGGGGAATTAAAACAAAGAGGTACTGTAAGAAGGTTAGAGCCCGGCAACCCTGTTGAAGTGTTGTTTAGGCCTAAGCTTGGTGAAATTACGCCAGGTGCAACTGTTTATATGATGATATGGCCCAAGGATGCAAACGGGGTACGAGGGGTGCCTCAAAGTATATCATTTGTTGCTGAAACTACTACTGCAAGTGGACAGATACTAACCTCTTCGGGTGATCCTGTTACGAATGGAGAAGTATTACTTTTTGAAATAAACCAGGAGGCCACGGCTTTTGATACGTTATCAACAAGCCTTAATAATCAGGGTAATTTTACCTTTAGCAACATTGTTATTGGTGATTATCTGGCACTAGGCAAACCGAATGTTAATAACTTCCCCGGCCAATTGCCGACCTATTTTGAGGAAATTGATTTATGGGAGGAGGCAGACACATTGCTAATTGAGGCCACTAACCCAACTTTCAACATTACTTTGATTGAAGAACCTCGCGAAGAAACAGGACCTGGTCAAGTTGCTGGTTTTGTAGAAGAAGAACTTGATCAGGGTAACGACCCTGGCGGCAGAATAGATGCCAGAGGTAGGGTAAATGGCGCTGGGGTTTCAATGCGAAGGGCAAGACAAACCGGCAGAGGAGAAGAAACGGTGTATGATTTAGTAGATTATGTTTTTACGAACGAGAATGGTGAGTTCTTCTTTGAAAATTTACCGGCTGCAGACTATAGAATTAACATTCAGTACCCGGGATATCCTATGGATAATGAGTCTGATGTGGATATTATTATTGAAGAGAGCAAAAACAATGATTACAATCTGGAAGCATTGGTTGACGAAGGTAAAATATCAGTAACTATATTATCTACTACCGGATTATTGGATGAATTGATTCGTAAAGTGAATGTATATCCTAACCCTGCCGTTGAGTCAATAAAAATCGAATTTACGGATGCTATTAACTTTAAGGGCCAGGTTCATGTGATTATCACTTCGATTACAGGAGAGTCTATCTATGAAAGTCATTTTAATGGGGAATCAATTAATCGAAGCAGGTTATTGGAAATACCTACCGGGATTTATGATGCGGGCACTTACATACTTAGTATTAAGAATAATGAACACGCTCTAGGTACAATAAGAATTGCCCTGGTAAAATAAATAGGAGCATTAATTTACGAGGTGTTGCCCACAACAACACCTCTTTTTTATTTAATCAGATTTTCTTTCTTAAATTCGTTTATCACATAGTGTGATTTAAGTGCAAATGAAGCAAAGGTTATTTTTTAAGCTAGTTGTCCTATTTGGTTGTGTTTCCGTTTTTTCCGGCTGTGAGAGCTGTGATGAATGTTCAAATGATCTTTCAGCGAGATTCAGGTTTGTAGACTCTAATAGAATGGAAATTCTTGACGACCCTGCACTTCTCTCTATTATCGACTTTAATAACAATAGTTACACGATAGAAAGGGACATAGTTGAAGAAGACACATTTTATATCGCAGATTTAAGTGCAATAAGTATAGAGTTAGAACGGCCTGACACAGTACTATTCACCTACGATAACCTCTTGATTGATAGCGTTGCTATCGACTATGTATTCAGCAGCGATAGCAGGTGCTGTCAAAACACGTTAAAAGTAAATAGACTCAACTTCTTCAATCGTGACGAAGCACGAAGAATAAAACCCAACTTCTCTATTTTCGATATTATAATCGATTAACTCTTTTTTCTTGTAGATAAACCAAAAGGTAAATACAGTGGACAGAAGCTAATAAAACTAGTGGCAATGAATATAATGGCGAGGATGCCTAAAATAATGGCCACCGTTCCGCTTAGAACGCCAGTATAGTATAAATAGCCTATAAGCAGAGCTATTATTATACGAATTAATCGATCGGCTTTTCCCATATTTGCTTTCATAGTAGTGTGTGTTAGGTTAAAAATATAACTAGACCAGAAACGATTGAAATGCATAGAATGCATACGATAATAAACTTAAAAACTTTCATAATCTAAAATAGATGTTAAAACATTGATTTTGCCGAAAGTAGATCACTTGTTAAGATGATTTATGTCATTATTTTCTTAGTACCGTAAATTCCACTCTTCTATTGAATGCCCTACCCTCATCTGTATCATTGCTTTCCAATGGCACAGATTCTCCATACCCTTTTGCAACTAATCGGTACTCTTCAATTCCATTAGAGATAATATAATCTACCACAGCTTCTGCCCTACCCTGAGATAAGTTTAGGTTATAATCATCAGAGCCTTTGCTATCAGTATGGCCGGCTATTTCAATTTCTAACGACCTATTCTCCTGAAGGAATTCCACTACTTTATCAAGCTCTACAAATGACTCTGATTTCAGTGTTGTCTTGTCAAAATCAAAGAAAATATTATTTAACCTAACAGTTGTACCTATCTCAATTGGCTTTAAATAAAGGTCTTTTGTATAGGCCGTGATCTCGTCATCATAATGTTCCAAACTATCATTTGCATTTAAATAACCTTCAGCTTTGGCTACCATACGATATACACCTGTTTTGGGGAGTTCTATTTCGTAGTAGCCGGCTTCGTTGGTTTTTAATTTTCTAGTCTTATCACTATCGGGCAGATTAAACTCCAAGGATGCTATAAGTGGATCACCTGTCTTTTCATCATAAGCAATGCCGCTTAACAGCACTTTCTTTTTTATAGGCTGTAGCATAATGTCCTTTATCACTGTAGTGTCATGTGTTATCTCTCCAAGCGAAAATTCTGTTAAACCCGGATGGTAACCATCAGCAGATACATTGATGGCAAAATCACCATTCCCCTCCAGCAACACCGCTGAGTAGGTGGCTTCTGGCGATGACATAAGCGTATCGATAATTTCATCATTCCGAACAATGGTCATATGAGCATCAGGTATTCCCTGTCCTGTTTTTAGATCCAACGTTAACCCTTTCAAGTTGATGTGTATGTCCTTAAGTTTTAATGAGAAGATGTCAAGGTTCCCACCATCAATGGTATTACCCGATTGTGTGGTAAATACGTTATTATGATTGTCAATTGAAAGGTAAGCATCATAAGCACGTGTGTTTAGAGGTCTACCTACATTAACAGGATCAGACCAATTCATCCAGGTATCATCCAGTCTTACAGTTTTATAAATATCTGAATACCCGAGACCCATATCTTTTCTGGTACTTGAAAAATAAAGGGTTTTATTATCGGGTGCTAAAAAAGGCGCAAACTCATCTCTACTGGTATTGATATTCGCTCCCAGTCTTACCGGTCTCGACCATTTATTATCGCCTAAGTTTTTACTTAAATATAAGTCGTTGAATTCGCTATTATCCCTTTCACTAAAGTATAACACCATAAATTTGGCATCGGTAGACATGGTGGCCCCGTAAAATTTTCCTTTATGCATGTTTTTAAAATCTTCTACATCTATATCTTCCGGCTTACTCCAGGATGCACCTTCTTTATGTGTAAAAGAAAAACCTTCCCTATTTTTTGAACCACCTCCACGAATAAACAAAGTTTCATTATCTGGCATAACTGTAAACACCTGATTTGCCTGATTTTCATTCAGTGGCTTGCCCATGTGCTTAGCTTCTCCCCATTGCCCATCTTCACCCATTTCAGAATACCATATATCCTGACTTCCCTCTTTGCCATATGTGTTTTCGGGATGATTATGAACAAAAAAGTAAAGTACCTTTCCATCTGCAGATATTACAGGGGCCCCCTCATGATATGCCGTATTCACTTTTCTTCCCAAATTCACCAACTCATAGCGCTGGCTATATTCCTGAGCGAACAGAATAGTGAAAGCAAAAGACAGAAATACTGTAAGAAATAATTTCATAGAGTTGGCTTTAGTTAAGTAAAGATATAAAAAACAAGAAGGTGAAGTCAAATAATCTTATGTATCCTTATCATTGCATTCTCGTATTAATTTGGTGATGAGGAAATACCTAGTTTTATACTTTCTGTCCTTTTCGACTATCTCTTTTGGTCAAGAAACTACCGTTGAGATAGTGGGGGAAATTATTGATGCTGAAACTAAAAGCGCTGTTCCTTATGTGCACATCATCAACAAACAAAGTAATGAAGGAGTGGCAAGTAATACAGAAGGCAGGTTTTGGATCAGGATAAACCCAGGGGATACACTTCTTTTTTCAGCTATTGGTTTTGAAACTTATCAGTTTGTGATAAATAAAAGCATAACTACTGATAAGATGTTGGTTACCATCGAACTCAGTCAATCAACGTTAGAATTAGAATCAGTGAAAGTATTTGCCTATAAAGATGAATATGCACTGAAGAGGGCAATTCTGGATGTGGAAGTGCCTATAGAAGATAAGAAAAAAGGTATTCAGCTACCGGGCTTCAATTACGGACCAAAGAAAGAATGGAAAAATTCTGCGTTTACGAGTCCGCTAACGGCCATTGCTGGTATATTTAGTAAAGAAAACAAGGAGCGTAAACTTTTAGCCCAGGCTCAGAAAAACACACACCACTTTCAGCAGTTAGAGTCAAAATATAATGAACAGGTAGTTAAAAAAATTACTGGCTTGCCTGAAGATAAAATAGAAGATTTTATGGAGTTCTGTGTAATTGACAACGGTTTTATAGAGAAGGCAACCGAATATGAGCTAACTATTGTTATCCAACGCTGCCTCACAGATTTTAAGAACATCCTCGAAAAATAAAACCCTGACGGAGACCGCCAGGGTTGCAAGCAAAGAGTGAATAATTAATTTTTAATAAGAGTAAAGTTGCACGCTTTTTAGCTCTTTGTCAATAACTAACTCCTAATTATCTACCAAAACAAAGGAGCTCCAATAATACGGATGCGGATATTTCTGCTTCAATGTTTTTTGTGCCTGATTAAAGGCCGCCCTTTTATTACCGGATTTCAACCAGTTAGAATAAAATGAAGTCATTAATTCCTGGGTTGCGTTATCATCAACCTTCCATAAACTCATGAGCAATGATTGGGCGCCTGCACCAAGGAATGCTCGCTGTAAACCATACACACCTTCACCGGCTTTCACATCACCCACCGCTGTTTCGCAGGCACTGAGTACTACAAGGTTTGTACCACTCAAATTAAGATTGATAGCTTCGTAGGCAGTAAGCACTCCATTATTACTACCTTCCATCGGAGCTGCATTGGTTAATACATTTCCGGCACCTGATAATAATAAACCAGACCTTAAAAGCGGGTTATTACGGGCACTTTCCACATTCACGCCAAAAACTTTATTCCCGCTATTGTCAAGATCTTGTAGAAAATAGCCATGTGTAGCAATATGCAGTAGGCTTGGTTCATTAACGCTTTTGACAACATTTTCTGTTGCCTCATTTTGAACGTACGTTTTTGTACTAACACCAGAAGCCTTTAGTTTGCTACTTAAAATACTCACTTCTTTTGCCGTTCCTGGCAGTGGGTTGATTTCACTATTTCCAAAGCTTGGGTTACCCAAAACAAAGGCTGACTTGATTGATTTTTGAGCTGATTGGGTGCCTATAAATTTTGTATTCCCTATATAATGAATTTCATAGTTATCAATAACATAGCCCAAATCAGATTTTAACCCGTTTAGGTTAATCTGGTTAAATATTCCATCTGCAGAAAAATAAACCATTTTCTTACCTGCCGTTAATGCATGAATGGGTTTCCAGTATTGATCATAGGAATAAACATCGTTCAATTTTTGACGTATGGCATTGTTGTAATACTTAAAATACCTTCCTTCCAGCTGTTCTCCATTTTCAAATACATTTGTTAATACCTCGCCTTCCTTGCCAAAAACAATTGCCGCATACTTTATTTCTTCGCCTAAATACCTTCCAAAGTATCTGTATCGTATTACTTCTACTGCACACTCACCAGATGAAAGTTTGGCCTGCACATCGCTCCATTTGGTTTCTGAGAGTGAGTATCCTTCCTGAAAGAGTTTAGATTCTTGAGATAATTGTTTCTCTGTTCTGTTCGTAGCTATTTCCAGAGAGTCTCTGTTTATATTTTGTTCTTTTAACTCTTCTTTCGAATAAGAATAGTATTGTGCCAGCATTTCTTTCTGATCTAACCATAACTTATATTGTTCAATCAGCTTATTGTCACCGCTAGTTAAAATCTTATTCTTTATTTTATTAGTCGAACTAAGGAGTAGTCCTTTTGTAGCAATATGATAGTTATATGCTTTCACCTCAAGCTCATTCAAAGTGTTTTTTGGGTCAAAAGCAAATGAATAATATGCCTCAAACCTTGGCCGTAACTGATCCCAATACTTCGTCTTTTCAGACTCACTCATTGGTGGGAAATAGCTGTTAATAAAGGTTAAGGTTTTGCCAAGTGTTTTATCAAAAAGGTCTGATGCAGCATCATACTCTCCGAGTTTCCATTCAACAACTGCTAAATCTTCCAGGCTTTTAGCATAGTCAGGATGTTCTTCGCCCAAAACTGTTTTATTTATTTCAAGTGATTCTGTAAGTAATTTTTTAGCTTCTTCTAATTTTCCCGTATAGCGGTAATAATTTCCTAAGTCGCTAATGGCTGCTGCATACAGCTTATGTTCTTTGGAGAATTTGTCTTCGTAAATATCAATGGCTCTTTTCAAGAGAGATTCCACCTCTGCCTCCTCTCCTGTTAGCAGGTAAACAGACGCCAGATTATTAAGCATGTGGGCATAATCAGGATGTTTGGTGCCAAATTTACGTTCCTTAATCTGAATCAGGTCTTTGTAAATAGCAATCGCCTGTTGGTAATCCCCAATTTCGGTATATAACAGTGCCTGGTTAGATAGAAATTTTTGATGGTTGTTCGACTTCTCACTTTGTATATCAGCAGAAATGGCAATTACCTGTTTCATTACTTCTGATGCTTCATCAAACCTGCCTACCGACTGGTAGAGCATGGCTTTGTTATTTAAGGCAATTGCCGATTGCATACTTTTCTTTCCTGAGACTGTTTCTATTACCTCAATAGCCTCTGAAATCGTATGTTCCGATTCGTTATAACTTCCGGTTTCATTCTGAAGAACGGCCAAATTATTTAGTGATACACCATAGGCAAGGCTAGTCTCACCCAAATTAGCCTTTCTTAGTTCCAATGCCTGATTTGTAAACTCAAACGCCTTGGTGAAACGGCCCATCGTACTATAAAGCAGGCCTAAATTGGATATGGTTGTGTAGTAATTGATGTCATCTGTTGAATTTGCTTCGTAACTCTCTTTGGCAGAAATCAGTAAATATTCTGCTTTTTGATAATACCCTTTGGCATACGCTAATTCCCCCGCATCTTTTAGCTTTCTTGCTTTCATTTGCTCAGAATCATCTTCATTGCTTTTAAAAGTACTTATCAGCTTAATGGCTTTATCTTTACCTGTGTCTGCATTAATCAAATCAGAGTTGTCACTTACTGAAATAGCAAAGCTGAACGATGTTGAATCAACCTCAGAACGGGCATCGGCAAGTTTTTCACTTGCCAGGTCTTTTATTTTTTCCTGGAGGGCACTTGAT
The DNA here is from genome assembly GCF_040220315.1 of Fulvivirga sp. GTDB lineage: Bacteria > Bacteroidota > Bacteroidia > Cytophagales > Cyclobacteriaceae > Fulvivirga. The sequence goes on along the minus strand of NZ_JAVJUY010000213.1, from coordinate 3,585 downwards.
TCTGTTACTGACTTTGCCTTTTCTTTTAAAAACTTCCCTAATTGAGCATTTGAAACAGATACGCTGAATAAAATTGCTGCGATAGTTATTTGTAGTTTCATAGAAATGAATTTGTACGAAGTTATTGAGAAGTATTCTTACCAAAAAATACCAGCCCGGAAATCATTATTAACCATCATTTCGTAATTTGGCCGATTCATGGGTTTAATAAAAACAGTATTTTTAAAATTGTATATGATCTGGGTGTTGATTGTATTCACCACTTTCATGCTCATACTGTTGCCTTTAATTGTACTTCCCATCCTTATCCACGTTCGTGTTGGAATGGGGACCTTTTACGGACTCAAGATTTGGTCTAGAATTTTTAGCTTACTCAACTTCATTCCTTATAAAATCATTGGTAAGAAGAAGGTTAATCCAAAGGCATCGTACATATACACATGCAATCACACATCCTTTTTAGATGCACCAGGTATTGCGCTTGCTATTCCAAATCAATTTAGGCCGTTAGCCAAGAAGGAGCTATTGAAAATTCCAGTATTTGGGTTGATAGTAAGGGTTGTTACGGTGGTAGTTGATCGCTCCAGTCCGGAAAGCAGAAAGGCCAGTTTACAGAAGCTCAAAGACATTATTAAAAAAGGAGTTTCTATTTTGATCTTTCCTGAAGGAACCCAAAACAGAACCAAAGAGTTACTACAGCCATTTTATAGTGGTGCCTTTAGAACCGCAATAGAATCCGGCACGCCAATAATGCCAATGGTGGTGATAGGGGCTGGTAAATTAATGCCTCCCGGAACATTAAATATTAAGCCAGGAAAAATAAAAGTAGTATTTGGAGAAGCCATTTCTGTTGAAGGCTACACTATGAATGACGTAAATCAATTAAAAGATCACACTTTTAAGGTAATGGAGGATTTGTTGAAGGAGAATTCGTAATACTTCGTAGCTGGCATATACTCATAGAAATGATTATCTACATTAAAAACATGGTATGCAGCCGCTGCAAAATGGCAGTTAAAACTACATTGGAGAAGTTGGGACTAACGCCTGTCAATGTAGAATTAGGCGAAGTGAAAATAAAGGAAAATGAGATTTCGAATGTAAGGGCACTTCTTATAAAGGAACTTGAAGCAATAGGTTTTGAACTATTAGATGATAAGAAAACCAGAATTATCGAAAAAATAAAGAACCTGATCACAGATTTAGTCCATAATAAGAACAACAAACTTAACGTCACACTGTCAGATTATCTGAAACAGGAATTACATCAGGATTACAGTACCTTAAGCAATCTATTCTCTGATGTTGAGGGTATTACCATTGAGAAGTACTACATCCTTCAAAAAATTGAAAAAGTAAAAGAACTGATAGTGTATGATGAATTAACACTTAGTGAAATAGCATTTCAACTAAATTATTCCTCTGTCGCCTACCTCAGCAACCAATTCAAAAAAGTAACTGGTCTTACGCCCAGTCATTTCAAAAAACTGGGAAGCATCAAACGCAAACCGCTGGATGAGCTGTAAATCTTACAAATCCATTCCAAAATAGTGTAACCTATAATCCATTTGCTCTTCCGACATTTGTGTTGTATCTACTAATAAGATGATGACACATACATATCAAATTTCAGGGATGACTTGCAATGGTTGCCGCAGCCATGTTCAGGAAACACTCTCAAAAGTAGAAGGTGTAATACAGGTTTCAGTAGATCTGGAACAGGCAAAAGCCACCATTGAAATGGAATCGCATATTTCTATTGAAACTTTTCAGGAGGCATTGAAAAAAGATAGAGGTAGATACAGCATTCACCTTCCTGGTGAGTCTAAACACCATCATCACTCATCTTCAGAGCCTGAAAAACCAAAAGGAAAAGGCAATGGTGTTTTTTATTGCCCTATGCATTGCGAAGGAGATAAAACATACGATGAGCCCGGTGATTGCCCGGTATGCGGGATGGACTTGGTGGAAGAACAGAATTTAAACTCAGGCTCTTCTGAAGAATGGACTTGCCCAATGCATCCTGAAGTTGTGGAAGATGAACCAGGCTCCTGCCCTATTTGCGGGATGGAATTGGTACCTAAGCAACCAGACATTTCATCTGAAGATAAAACCTATAAGCGGCTGTTAAAGAAATTCTGGATTGCCTCAGTGTTTACGCTACCTATTTTCATAATCGCCATGAGCGAAATGATTCACAACAACCCATTATACGATATTTTGAGCTTGAAATATTGGAATTGGATACAATTTGCTCTTTCCATACCTGTGGTATTCTACGCTACCTGGATGTTCTTTCAGCGTGCCTACTATAGTGTGAGAAGAATGAATCCAAACATGTTTACCCTAATTGGTCTGGGAGCTGGTATTGCCTGGTTATTTAGTTTATTCGGCCTGATTTTTCCTGATTTTTTTCCTGATCAATTTAGAACAGAATCTGGTACGGTGCATGTCTATTTCGAAGCAGCCACAGTTATTTTAACGTTAGTATTATTAGGTCAGTTGCTGGAAGCTAGGGCACATAGTAAAACCAACTCCGCTGTTAAAGAATTACTAAAACTGGCACCTAATAAGGCCATTAAAATTGAAAATGGAGAAGAGATTGAGGTGTCCATTGATAAAATAGAATTAAACGACATCTTAAAAGTAAAACCCGGTGAAAAAATACCGGTGGACGGTATTATTACCGAAGGCAGTACCAGTATTGATGAATCGATGATTACCGGAGAGCCTATACCTGTCGACAAATCGGTTGATGACACGGTAAGCAGCGGTACCATTAATGGTAATCAATCCTTTTTAATGAAAGCCGAAAAAGTGGGCAATGACACATTGCTGGCACAGATTATCACCATGGTGAATGATGCCAGCCGAAGTCAGGCACCCATTCAAAAACTTGCCGACAAGGTTTCTGCCTATTTTGTGCCGATAGTGGTACTTATTTCGATAATCACGTTTGTTGTTTGGGCTATTTGGGGGCCAGAACCTGCATATGTTTATGCCATGGTAAATGCAGTAGCCGTTTTAATTATCGCTTGCCCTTGTGCCTTAGGATTAGCCACACCTATGTCGGTAGTGGTAGGTGTAGGAAAAGGAGCCCAAAATGGTGTATTGGTAAAAAATGCTGAGGCTCTTGAAAAAATGAATAAGGTAACCACATTAATCGTAGACAAAACCGGAACGATTACAGAAGGCAAACCAACCGTTGAAACAGTGGTATCTTTTGACAATGGCCTGGATAAAAAAGAAGTGTTACAACACATTGTTTCACTTAATACTGATAGTGAGCATCCTTTAGCTCAAGCCACAGTAAATTATGGAAAAGAACAAGGTGTGGAAAAAATAAAAACAGAGGAATTTAATGCTGTTACAGGGAAAGGTGTAGAAGGTAAAATAAATGGCAAATTTTCTGCATTAGGCAATTTGAAAATGATGGAGCATGCTCAGGCAGAAGTAATTGAACAAATGCATGAAAAAGCACAGTCCTTCCAGCAAAAAGGTAAAACCGTTTCTTATCTATCTGTAGATAAAAAAGTGGTTGGTTTCATAGTTATAGGCGATAAAATTAAAGGGACAAGTGCTAAA
>NZ_JAVJUY010000212.1:0-9994 GCF_040220315.1 Fulvivirga sp. | reverse complement strand
TTAGAACTTCATTATCTTTCATAAAAAATTTATCTGCTTTGGTTGTTTCTAATTACTCCTAATGTCTATCAGGTCATACTCCCATCCCATTGCTGGAATTACAATTCTTACAATTCTGCTAGTTTCTTTATCTACATAAATATCTTGCTCCGCCACGCCACCTTTAAGGCTAACTACACTGCAATTCTTTACTCCAAATTTGGTACTAATATGCTTTTCACTAGTATCTACTGACGCACTGATTTGCCTAAATCTCAAATCCATAGAATTGAATTGCAAGTATCTGACATTGATGTCTTTATTATAAATCAATCGGGGTAAAATAAAAATAGAAAATGTTCTCTCTAAGTGTTCGTCTGGAATTAGTAGGGTGTCCAGACTATTTACTTTGACCTGGATTTTGTTTGAGTCTAGCCAGTTTCCCTTAAACTTAAATGTATTTCCAGCATAAGTAATATCTGATTCAGCTGATTTAAACTTATCATTTTGAAGGTCGTAAACACAATTTATTTGTTCTTCCATTAACTTCCCACTAAAAATAGCAGAGACCTCTTCCTTATATCCTGCCTCAATATTATTCACAAAATATATTGCTTTGGTATATCCCATTGAATCACCATTCTGACTCATGCGGTAAATAAGTTGTTCATTTTCCAAAGTTTCCTTGAGTTTGGCAGAACTAATGTAATTACCAATCTGTGCAAATGATGGCAGCTTTAATATTGATATAATTAAAATAGGTATTATATATTTCATAATCATTCAAGTTTGCATTTTACAATTATTTGTTTTTTAAATAGAATTCATCACTTGTTGAGGTTTAATCTGATTTATTCACTATTTGCACAGACAGCAATAGAATCTACGATACTAGGTAGAAATGGAAAGTCTGATTCCAATTCCTTTGAAACTCTTTGCATCTGTCCTTTATCACTTTTCTGATAAGCATCCCAAAGCTTATCAAATTTTATGAGTTCCCATTCGCTCAAATTTTTAAGCCTACCACTATCGGCATATAAGAATTTGTTTAAGTTTTGGTAGTTGCTCACCGCTACTTTTAGAAACCTGTTTGTCCTATTCAATAAGTGAATGGTAAACCATAAATTCAATTGACTGACTAGACTATATCTGAAATAGAGGTTAACAGAAGATAGGCTTTCTATTGATAATATTTTTATAAACTTAGGTACCATTTCCTTTGTATAAGAAAAGTCTGATTTAAATACAGAATGGTGCTTCTCATAAAATTCAGACCTAGCATTAAATAGACCATGAAGACTATCATGGTTAACATCTCCTATCGAAAAATTCTCGTCTATTAATATGGATCTGTTGATTTTTGAGTTCTTAAAGTATTCCAATAGTTCTTCGTTATCAAAAATATTATAGGTCATATTTCAAATCCTTTGAATAACACATATCGCAAAAATTTAGACAGAAACGAATCATATCTCTTCAAGCATCCATGACGCTTTAAGTGATTTCTGATCATCATCAAGATCATCAATCCACTGCAAATAATGTTTCTGAGTTAATGGGATTTTCTTAACATCAGCCTCAAGTTCCAACTCAAAATACTCTCCTTCTTTTTTTCGAGCAACTTTAAGTTTAAGAGTTGACCGATCACTTAACTCATCTCGTGCGGCTGTAATAAATGGTCTTTTAGCAACCAATTCTTCTGGAATTGGCTCATCATTAATTTCTAAAATTATATCCCTCGTTTGAAGTCCAAGATCTTTTCCTATTTCATCAAATTTTTCATCATTAGTTTGTATCAGAGATTTACCTTTATATTCTGCCAAGCCAATATTCATAAACCCTAAAGAATAGGCCTCCTGTTCAAACCGGTCCCTATAAAACAATCCAATAGATTCAAGTATTTCGCTAATAGGAAGCTTTTCAGAACCATCAATATATCTAGAAATAAACGTTCTGATTTCAGGATAAGTGAGTTCTTCTATGACATTAAATAGCTCATCATCTTTAAACGCCTTTTCCTTACCATATTTTTTAGAGAGATCATTCATGAGATCTCTTAAACCATACTTTCCTTGAGACAATTGTCTCAGTTTTATGTCAAGTGCTAAACAGACAATTGCACCATGATGATAAACATTAAGGAAATGTTGTCCTTGCCCGTTCAACATATTTTCACTCATATAAGTGAGTGATAAATCTTCAGGCCAGCTGTCTGATATTGTAAATTTTTGATTTAATATTCTTCGATATTGATCTGGAGTAACTAAGCCGCCCGTTAATCGTGCATGTCCTGCAAAGTATTCTGTCACACTTTCATATAGCCACAAATGCTTGGACATTTTTGGGTTAACAAAATCAAAATCTTCTATCTCTTCTGAATGAATATTTAAGGGTGTGAGAATATGAAAAAACTCATGCGCTGCCATAGCGTTAATGGTACTTTCCAATGGATCAATCTTATTATCTTGCATAAAATAGATAGAAGAATATGAGTGTTCTAACGCTCCGATAATTTGAGTCGGCTCATTTGAGAAATAAAATATAAAGGCATACTTATCTACTGGTAATTTACCATCCAAATACATGGCTTGAGCTTCTAGCAGCGCCTTTATTGAAGTTGATATATCGGAGGCTGATATAAGTCCCTTTGGTGAATAAACTCCTACCAACACATCAGTATTTTTAACTTTTACCCAAGATGTATCAGGTTCAGAATACATGATTGGAGAATCAACTAGCAAGTCATAGTTGCTTGTAGAATAGGTATCGATTTTCTTACTTTCATTACTATCAATTAATCCAGTTATTCCATAATAATGATCAGGCTTAGTTATATTGATATTAAATGAAACGTTCTTATACCCTTCCAAAAAACCAACATATCCTTGAGCATTAAGAATAACATTGCTTTCTTCGAAGTTTGTACCTGCAGGCGGAAAAACTTGAGGCGAACTAGATAAGTCATATGTATCAGATACTCTATATGTAATCTTCACAAGCTTACTAGCCTCCTCAATTATCCATGTATTTGGCCCTTCTTTTTGAAATTTTAAGAGGTTGTTTTTTTTATCGTACGGTTTAAAACTACCAACCAACCTACCATAATTAGATTCTGAATATACTCCAGGTATAATGGATGCAAAGTGGAATTTAATTTCATTTTTTGATTGAATTCTTGGTACAATAACCTCAACAAACAAACTATCATCTTCAATTGAATTAAGGTTAATATTATACTGATAACTATTCTGTGCCAGTACAAAAAATCCATTAAGTATTAAACCTATTAGTAGTAAATATTTCATCGTTTTAATTTAAATAGGTTGCATACTAGTTATAATGTAAATTGATAACGTTCTAAAAGACGATGTTGAACCAAAAACAACTCTAAATCCTATTAATATATTTGTTAATCCGAATGCAACTCTCGGTAAAATATTGAGACAGAAATAACGAATTAAACTTGGAATTTAATCTTCTTTAAGTACTGAAGCGGGGTTTGAATTTGTTGCTTTGATGGCATGATACCCAGTAGTTATAATTACTGTAACAGTAGTAATAATAATAGCAATTAAAAACGGGCTTAAACCTATACTCGTATGATACTCAAAGTTATTCAACCAATTATTTAAAAATATCCATGAAATTCCGATAGCAGGAATCATACTTATTAAGACCAATACGACATAACTCTTCACCTGCAATTTTATCAGTGCATGATTATTCGCTCCTAATACTTTTCTAATACTTAACTCTTTTGAACGCCTTCTTGCAGCGTATGAAGACAAACCGAACAACCCTAAAAATGTCAGTAATAATGTAAGAATTGAAAACCCAAAAAACAGCTTCCCTCTAATTTGATCAGCTTGATATTCTTCTAAAAATACATTTTCTGTAAATGAATAATTGAAATCTTCACGAGCAAGGTACTTAGCCCAAATACTCTCGATTTCACTAATACCAGCACTACTTACATTGTTTAATCTAACTAAGACCGAACTATTATTTTGATTATTTAAAAACATGAGTGGAGCTATCGGATTGTAAAGTGATTGTTGATGAAAGTCGCTTACAACCCCGATAATTGTATAATAATTATCGTCTAATATTACTCTCTTTCCTACAGGTTCTTTTAGGCCCAGTCTCACTTTCATTGACTCATTTATTAAAATCTGAAATAACGTGTCTGAGTTTGAAGTACTATTGAAGTTCCTCCCATCAATATATTCAATGCCAAGTGTTTTAAAATAATTGTTTTCAATTCGGTAAAAGTCTACCCCTTTAATTTCAAATGACCCTTCATTATTTTCCACTTCCATCACCCTTTTCCCAAAAGAATCCCCTGGCAAAACACTCGCTGAAGATACGCTTTCGACATAGGAAAGCTGATTAATTTCATTTTTAATATTTGGTAAATACTTTCTAGCAGAATCATTAAATGTCATGAAATTTATTAATCCATATTTATCAAATCCCAGACTTTTTTTATCCAAAAATGATAGTTGCTTAAAAACAACAATTGTACTGGTAATCATGACAATTGCGAGTAAAAATTGTATTGTTATCAAAACTCTGCTTAATGCTGTTGAGGATTCTTTGTATTTAGTTGATCCTTTTATTATTTCAGTAGGTTTATATGATGAAATAATAATTGCAGGATAAAAACTACCTAACAACACAATTAATATAATTGCTATCAAGTAATAGGCTAGTAATTTACTCGTAATAATTAAGCCAACATTTAATTGCAAGCCTATCCAACCCTCTAATAACCTATTTACAGATAACATAAGTAGAATTGCCAGTATGCCTGAAATACATGTGAAGGCTATGGATTCTATCAAAAATTGAATTATAATACTACTTCTGTTTCCTCCCAAAGACTTACGAATACCTACTTCTTTATTCCTTTTAATAGATTGAGATACAGACATATTCGTATAATTAATGCTCCCAATTATTAAAATGAAAATCCCAATGATACTAAATATATAAACGTAATTAATATCACCTAATGGCTCTGGCTCTCCCTCAGATGTAGATTTTAAATGAATGTCTGCAATCCTTAGGTATGAATATTCCATACCAATCCCATATTTAGATAAAATTGGATCCACATATGTTTTATTTATTTCCTCTAAACTCTTATCTAATTCTGCTAACCTTACATCTGGATTAAGTCTAATAAATGTATAATAATTAAATTCAGTCCACTCTTCATTAGACAGCTCCACAGCACTCTCAAGTGGACAGAAAATATTTGCCTTTAAGTGGGAGTTCTTAGGCATATTTTTGAATACTCCTGTCACACGATACTCACCTTTATCATCAATTTTAAGTGATTTGCCTATTGGTGAATTTGTGCCAAAAATTTTATTCGAAGTAGATTCACTTATGATTACCGAGTTAGGATCTTTAAAAACATTTGATTTATCACCTTCCAAGAGATCAATAGTCATTATTTCAAACAAGGAATTATCAACAAAGTATAGTTTACTTTCATAGTATTCTTCTGAATTTATATCATTTGTAACCTTGATTTTTTCCTGAGTATAAAACCTGGCATATTCTTTAACTCCTGGAAAATAATTCTTTAAAGTTGGCCCCAAAGACAACTGAGTAGTTGCCCAAACAAACTGGTTGTCTGATTCAGTAATGTCAGATGATATTCTATATATATTCTCCCAGTTGTTATGATACTTATCATAATTAGTCTCTTCTAAAACATATAATAATATTAATAGGCAGGAACTTAGTGTTAATATTAGGCCTGACATGTTCAATAGTGTATAACCTAATTGACGTTTGAAAAACCTATAAGCCAGTTTAATGTTGTTTATAAACATCTCAATAATTATTTTATGAATCCAATGTTAATTAATGTGAGAGGCAAGTAAACTTTTTCATAAGTTCACTTGCCAAAAGATTAGTCTACAGCTACAAACTCAACTTGATTGTCATTGAATCTAAGAGTACCACTCTTGTAAGAGTTATCATTAAATTCGATGTTGAAATCATGAAGCTTAGAAAAGAATAAGGTTGAAGACTCTGGATGTAATTCTTCCCAAGGGTCACCAGGTGTTTGTACAAATAACTTATTATGCTCCAACTTCAGCTCAAATTGGAAGTAGGGATTTTTGTATTTTCCAGGTATCTTGTCATCAAATTTGATGTTAATCTCCTTTCTAATTTTAGGGGAATAATATTCCCGGCCAAAAGTAATATTACGCATAGCAATGCTAACCGAACTAGCATCCACATTATTGGTATTACAAAGAACTACTACGAAAACATCCAAACCAGGATAAAACAAAAATGAAGAAGAAAAGCCTGATATATTTCCATTATGCATTAACATATGCTCCTGTCCTTTTACACTTTGCAGACCAAACCCATAATTATTCTCAAATGGGTTAAACATTTCTTCTTTTAAATTTTTTGGCAGTATTATATTATCCCTCAGTCCAAAATAGAGCTTAAGTAGATCTTGAGTGGTTGACAAGAGTGCTCCATTTCCTAAGTCATTAATCGGATAAATAAAATCAGCTACTACTTCAGCTGCATAACCATCCTTTCCAGGACCATCGTCATAACCAACTGCTCTATTTGAGATGATCATCTTAGGGTCATCAACAACTGTATTGGATAATTTCAGAGGGGTTAAAATAACCTCATTCAAATAGTCAAAATAAGATTTACCTGAAGCCAATTGAATAATATCTCCAAGCAAATAGTATCCTATGTTTGAATAACCAAATTTTTCGCCTGGTTTTGATTCTAATTTTTCAGATGAAATCAAATTTACAATTTCATCTCTAGTGTAAAGGTTGTGATCATTTTCTTCAAGCTCAATAACATCTCTTGGTAACCCTGATGTATGATTTAATAATTGCTTTATTGAATACCCATTTAAATTTCCATTAGACGGGTAATACTTTGAAATATCATCATCAAGGCTAATTTTCTTACCCTCTACCAGTTTTAATATTGCAATAGCGGTAAAGGTTTTTGTTATTGATCCTATTCGAAATTTAGTATCGGGTGTATTTTTAATATTGAAATCATCATTTGAGTTACCAATTGATTTTTCATAAATGATTTTACCCTCTCGATAAATTAAGGTATTCCCCTTGAATTTTGAAGTGAATCGGTAAGACTCTAATAGAGAGTCTGCTTTTCGACTGACTGTCTCATTATCAACATTGTCATACTGGGCATGCAAGGCAGAAGATAATACCAGACCTAACATAAAAATTGTAATTTTTCTCATAGTTAAAATTGTCATTGTTTCAGGGTGAGACACAATGATTAGTTCCTATGTTGCAGGTCACTAGTTCGAAAAGGAGTTTTAGAACCATTTCTCTTAATTTTCATTGGTTCAATCTTAATTTTGGATAGTGTTATAAAACCTCGCCATTACTCTTGATTCTAGTGGCTTTGGATCTTTGCATTGAACTGTCGTACTCAATTAGCACCTTATGAAAATGAGAGTTTGGATGGTCTGCAGGTTTTAAATCTTTATCGAAATAGGCCATCATTGTTAGATCATCATTATTGTTGATTTCATAATGGACTTTATGAATACCTAAATTCGTATTAGTAGGATTATTATCACTATCAAAGTATAATTCATCAAAGGAACTGTAAAGGCCTAACTCTCTATCTATCCAATTAAACTTGTATTGAACCTTAGCAAAACCATAGTCCATGTTTAGAAATGGTTTTCGGTCGGCTAAAGAATCATATATATTGACAAACTTCCAACCTAATTCATTACCAAATTCATCAAAATCAAAAACCACTTTACTATAACCGATATTCTCTTCCTCATATTCATTTCCTAAACTGTCCAAATTTGTGATTGAATATAAACGTCCAGCTCCATCTGTTGTGATTTTAGAAATTTTAAAAGGGAAGTAATGGGTTAAATAATTTCTGGTACTATCTGCGGCAAATTGGTGTTGAATAAATAAATTTGAATCTGTCCTTTTACACAGAAATTTGTAGCTACCAAGACCAGTTGAAACTCGATTATCTAGTGAGTCCATTAATATTAACGACTCCTTATCTCCATTTTCAGTTAAAGTGAATTGCTCCTTAAATATATTCTCACCCAAATAGTAATGCCGCCACATTGGAGATTGGTTGCCTTCAACATTGTAATATGTTCGGGTAATAGTTCTGTCTAGGTATTCATACCTCACTTCATGAGCACCGAAGTACGAGTTATTATTTGCACTGGAATTCTTAAAATACCTAATTGATTTTAGACGGTTTTTTTCATCATAATTAAATTCATAATATATTGTTGAATTCTGTCCATCATCAATCTTACCTCTACCAGTATATTCCAGAAAAGGTGAAATGACCCCTGTTAACTTGGTGAATTTCTCGTTTTTTAATTCAACAATTTCGTTTTTCGAGCATGAATAAAATATAATAATTGAACAAATAATGATACTTGATTTCAAAAAGGTTAGTCTGTACTTCATCTTTAATCTGATATTCGTAAATTCTAAATATTCAAATTAAAAATAAAAACAGAATCAACTAGTAAAGGACTTAAACAGATAATAGAACCTATTTAGTTATTAAAATGTCAAATCCGACAATATAAATATGAATCTAGGTTGTAGTATTGTGATTGGTTAGTCGGTATTCTTTAGGAGTATAATTGGTATGCTTCTTAAAGAGAGTATTAAACGAAGATTTGGAATTAAAACCCACTTCATACATAATTTCACTGATCCTTAAATCCTCATTTTCTTTGTCTCTAAGAAGTATCGCTGCCGTTTTTATTCGCCAGTCATTCACATATTCCTTGAAGTTCATATTTAGATATTGATTTATGGACTGCGAAATATCCTTTGCATCCTTGCCAACTGAGTACGATACTTTTTCCAAGGTAAGCTCAGGATCCTTAAAAAGTTCTTTCGAACTCATTACTGCATCTAGCTTACTAATAATATGCTTAGCCTCCTCTTTTGTCAGATCAGAGTAGTTATATTTTAGATCTTTCAATCCTGATAATCTAGACTTAATATTTTGCACATTATTAACAAGTTCAGGAGAGACAATAGCTGTGTATATAAGTCCAGTTATAAAGACCAGGATAAGTACAAAATGAACATTGGCAATAATAATTCCATATGACTTGCCAGAACTGATTATATAGAGGCTAATTAAATAAGATATATTTAATGCAATTGAATATATCAATAAAAATCTTATCCACTTATGCTTTTTACTAATCCAGGTATCTTCTCTTTGCGCTGTAGCATCAGCTTTGAAGAAAATATAAAGTATATAAACTAGAAGTAGTGTGTTAAAACAATCAATACCAAGTCCAATATAACTTAAACCTTCTAAATCAGAATAATTAAGGGATGAAAGGATTAAAACTGCTATAAATGGAATTGATATTAAGCTAATTTTAAAGTATCTAGATGGATTATAAAAATCAAGGTAGGATGTTAAGAAAAAGAAAAGCAAAGGAGAGAACAGTACAGCTGTGAGCCCACTTAGACTAACAGCAAAATTAATATTCTCTTTTAAAATTAATGGAATTGCAAAATTTATAGCACCTATAAGTAAATACCATGCAAGATATTTTATGCCATCATGAGTAGGGTTTCGTCTAAATAGAAATATAATACCAACCGTCAGGCATTGAATTATGCATGTACCCCGAAGTATTACGAGAAGTTCATGTGCGGTCATTATTCGAATTTAGAATAATCTACGTTTTTAAAAAATTATAGTTGACCGAAGAAATACAGCAGAAAATTATTTAATAGCTATGGTTTGATATTGAAATGCCAATAATTGAGTTCTTTTAGTTGTAAAATTAAGAATAAAACACGTGTTGATTACATACTATAACTTTCATTTAAAATCAATATCAAAATTTTTATATTCTTACTGAGCCCAACATCTAAATATCAATAATATGGATCAAAATAAATTTATTGAGTTTTGATTGAGTTTTGATTGAGTTTTGATTGAGTTTTGATTG
>NZ_JAVJUY010000211.1:0-5152 GCF_040220315.1 Fulvivirga sp. | reverse complement strand
TTAACAATGTGGTTAGGGAAACCAGTTCTTCTACTCGCTTTTGTAATTCATTTATGTTAATTCTCTCTTGTTCTGACGTATCCCTGAACCTCAATGTAACTGTATTATCTTCTAAGGTTTGGTGATCAACCGTTACACAATATGGTGTGCCAATAGCATCCTGTCTTCTGTATCGTTTACCAATTGCATCTTTCTCATCATACTGGCAGTTGAAATCCAGCTTCAATGAGTCCATTATATCTCTACCCTTTTCTGGCAACCCATCTTTTTTTAATAATGGAAGAATGGCCACTTTATAGGGTGCAAGAGCAGCAGGAATTTTTAGAACAGTTCTTTCGCTGCCATCTTCCAAAGTTTCTTCTTTATATGCTGCTGTTAAAACTGCCAGGAACATTCTATCCAAACCGATAGAAGTTTCAATGACATAAGGCACATAGCTTTTATTTTCTTGCGGATCGAAGAATTGTAGTTTTTTACCTGAATGTTCTTCATGAGCTTTCAGGTCAAAGTCCGTTCTACTATGAATACCTTCTAATTCTTTGAAGCCCATTGGGAAATTGAATTCAATATCACAGGCAGCATTGGCATAGTGTGCCAAGTTCAAATGATCATGGAAACGATAATTATCCTCACCCAGACCAAGTATCTTATGCCATTTGATACGAGTTTCTTTCCAATGCTCGTACCACTTTAGTTCTTCACCAGGTTTCACAAAAAACTGCATTTCCATTTGCTCAAACTCGCGCATTCTGAAGATAAACTGTCTGGCTATAATTTCATTTCTAAAGGCTTTACCTATTTGTGCTATCCCAAAAGGGATTTTCATCCTTCCCGTTTTTTGAACGTTTAGAAAGTTTACAAATATACCTTGAGCAGTTTCAGGCCTTAAATATATTTTACTGGCACCATCAGCTAATGAACCCAATTCTGTAGAGAACATGAGGTTAAACTGCCTAACATCCGTCCAGTTTTTTGAACCGGAAACGGGATCTGCAATTCCAAGTTCTTCAATAAGTGCTTTTAGATCATTGAGTTTTTCTGATTCCAATGCAGTTTTCATCCTTGCATTGATATCATCAATTTGCTTTTGATAATCAATAACTCTGCCATTAGTAGCCAAGTACTGATCCTTATCAAAGGCATCACCAAATCGCTTGGCCGCTTTTTCTACTTCTTTGTCAATTTTGGCTTCAATTTTAGCAATATGATCTTCAATCAAAACATCGGCACGATATCTCTTTTTTGAGTCTTTATTATCGATCATCGGATCATTGAATGCATCCACATGGCCAGAAGCTTTCCAGGTAGTTGGATGCATAAAAATGGATGCATCTAAACCAACAATGTTTTCGTTCATCTGAACCATGGCCTTCCACCAAAATGTCTTGATATTATTCCTTAGCTCTACACCATTCTGACCGTAATCATAGGCAGCTGCCAACCCATCATAAATTTCGCTTGAAGGAAATACAAACCCATACTCCTTGGCATGAGCTATGATCTTTTTTAACAAATTATCGTCCTGTTGTGCCATAGCGCGCAAAGATATAAAAATGAATAGATAAGGGCGGGATTTAGTTTCTTATACTTTTTGAACTGGCAAATTCACGAAGAAGCAAGAGCCTTTACCCCCCTCTGATGTGAGCCCGATTGTCCCGTTTAACTTCGTTACCATCTCTTTGGCAATGTATAAACCAAGGCCTGAACCTTCCGATTTTTCACTGGCCCTAAAAAACATATTGAAGATTTTATCCTGCAATTCTTCTTCGATGCCAAGTCCATTGTCTTCCACTTTCACAGTAATTGAATTAGGATGATCTTCAGCGATCACTTTTATTACCTGTGACTCCTTTGACCAATCGTGGTACTTAATTGCATTGGCCAGAAGGTTATTTAAAACTATTTTTAGTCGGCCTTTGTCAGTCTTGATAGTGAAATCTTCATCCACTTGAATATGGAAATGTATTTCTTCACTTCGATCGAAGAACTGGAGACCCTCTATTAGTTCTGCAATGAGGCTCTTTAGGTTAACTTCTTCCAGCGAAATGTCTAATCGGGAATTTCTTGAGTAGTCAATAATTTCTGCAATAAAACCATTTAGTGCTTGCACCCTGTTTTCTATCATGCGCAAGCACTCTGTCATCTCGGCTTCATCTTTAGATTGAACCGCTACATTTACCAATCCCTGAATAGAACTCAATGGTGCTTTTAGATCGTGGGAAGTACTATATACAAAACGATCCAGCTCTTCATTGGTCTTTTCTAAAAGTGTATTTTGTTCTTCTAATTGTTTAAAAGCCTTTTTCAGGTCGTCTACCTCCACAATAGTGCCTACCATTCTTACAGCCTCCCCTTTTTCGTTCCATTCTGCCTGCCCCGTATCCAAAACCCACACATACGAACCATCGCTTCTTTTAAATCTCATTTCCGAATGAAATGGCTTATGCTCCTTTAAATGTTCCGATAATTTCTGATCGAATTGTGCTAAATCGTCAGGGTGGATAACTCTTCTAATTTGCTCTGAATCTATGTTAGCATATTTAAAATCGGGATAATCCAGTAATGTCATTAATTGAGGACTAATAAAAATGTGGTCATTTACAATATCCCAATCCCATATGCCTGCACTTGATCCCTTTATTGCTAGTTCAAATCGTTTTTTATTTGACCTTAATTCTTCGGTTGTTTCAATTAAATCAGATTCTGAAAGGGCATTCAGGTTTAACAGAAATGTAATTATGACAATGGAAGTAATAGAGGCTACTGTGAAATTTATTAAAAAGTTTAGTTGGGCATCTTCTGCTGTAAAGTCGGTTTTAGGCAAAAAGTCAAATTCTACTGAATAGGCAATGAAAAATAGTAAAAGCGAGAATAATGAAAGTGCTATCGCATATTTTTTACCCTCAAAACCAAATAGGGCAAATGAGCCCAACATACAAATAATAAATAACATGAACGACCCTGTGCCTTGAAACTCCCTCTCGAAAGTGATAAATACGACCAAATTAGCACCCACCATCAGGAAGTTTTTAGCAATTTTTGTATAGCCTGCTCTGTTAATGAGTAGAGAGCCTACACCAACTGTGGCTAATAAAATATATTCAGGAACGGAAGAGGTGGATCCTAAAATAGCATCGACAACGAAATAAAAAACACTAAGAATCAGACAAATAAGGCTCAACTGACCGGTAAGAATTGCACGTTTTTCATCCGATATAGAATTGAACTCAGTAGTATTTCCTAAATAAAGCTTTTTATAAAAATGACTCTTAAGCAAAACGTGATTTTAATTATAATTATTAAAGCTATAATTAAATAATTTAAAAACCACGTTGATTCTAATTTGTGCTGTCGAAAAGTAGGGTCATTTTTTTCAAACTTTCGTTGGAACCAACCATTGTTACCCAATCGCCTTTACGTAGGCGTGTATAACCATGAGAAATAATCATTTGACCTTTTCTTCTTATCGAAAGGATAATTATATCCGCTGGTAGCCTTAAGTCCCGAAGTGGCATACCATATAAATCTTTGTTTAACACCTGCAGATCCAGCGTATCTTGACCTTCTTGCATGCCTAGAAGGAGCGATGTGGCCTGCGGTGATCTTACAAAGTGATCCATGAGACTAACCATAGCTGTTGAAGGGTCAACAATAAGGGCTCCCAGATTATGAAATTTGTCAAAATTATATCTATGATTAAGTCTTACTACCACATCCTTGGTGCCAATTTTTTCATAAATCAACTCGCACAACTTTAGATTTTCTTCATCAGTAAGCATTAAAACAATGGCCTCTGATTTTTTGGCATCTACTTTCACAAGAGAGTCTAAATCGAGATTCTCAACGATTCGTATATCTACATCCGGAAATTGAGATTTGCTTAAATCTTGCTTCCGGGTTACGAGCTTAACTTCCCAACCATGGCTTTTTAGCTGTCTGGCAAGCGCTATAGACTGACTTTCAAAGCCAATTACGATTGCATCACGAATGCCGTCAAAATCGGGAATTGTTGCTCTTTCATGGTTCTCACCCACTTTGGTGATAGCCCACTTAAATAATGGCGGGCCGATAAGTTGGTTCATGATAATAACTGAAATTGCTAGTGTGGCAAATTCCTGCCCCCAGCCGGGAAATGTGTCTATCACGGTGGTAACTAACCCAAGCCCTACGCCCGCCTGTGTTAGAAAAGCCATCCAGTATACAGACGATCTTCTTGGTGGTTCATTACTAATTTTTGCCCCAATTCCGGTACCTATAAAAAGCAAAACGGCATTAAGTGCTAGTAAAATCAAAGCTGATGGCAGTACTTCATAGATCAGCTGAACGTTTAACATGGCTCCCACTGCCGTGAAAAAGGCACAATAGATATAGGGGCCTATATCATGAATTATCTTGATAAATTCTTGCCTGTACCTTGTATAATTGGTAATTCGATAACCAGCAACAACGCACATTAATAGTGGTTCGAGGTGAAGAGATTCTGACCATAATTTTTGTGGAAGATAAGATAAAAAATCACTTACACCATAGATGATAAACCCAAGAACGAGTAATAAAATACCTTTAACAGGCAGTTTTAGTTTTGCTGCTAGTAATAGCTTTAATACAAATGCAAAACCCAACCCCAATGCAATAGAACCTGCTATTTCAAAAAGTATTTTAATTAGCGAGATAATATTCACATCGGCACCCTCATATAGGGCTATACCGAAAGAGAGTACCATTGCAAATAATATAATCACCAGGAAATCTAGAAGAACAGTCGTGCCCATTACCGAACTGGTATATGAACCTTTGGCGCGCATTTCATTAATTACGGGAATAACAGAAGATGGCGATCGCGCACAGAATATGGCACTAATCAGCATGGCTATAACAAGCCTGTTTGGCCATGGTAAGTTGGCAGAAAATGGCACCAGTTGTTCAATGAAAAAAATAGAAACAACCAATAGGGTAAACGTTATGCCTAATTGCCCAATGGTGAGCCATTTAATGTTATTTAAACTGCTTCGTAAATTTTTAATATATAATTCTGAAGCTGCTGCAAAAGCAATAAAGGAAAGCGCTATTTCATTAATCACTTTTAAGTGAACAATGGAAGCAGATGGTATTAATCCCAGAACAAATGGGCCTGCAAGCACTCCAACCACCA
>NZ_JAVJUY010000210.1:0-4228 GCF_040220315.1 Fulvivirga sp. | reverse complement strand
ATAGAAGCTCTTTTTTCTTCTTGCACCAACTGTGTTTTTACCTGACGGATGTATATGTCCTTAGTATTACTTACTAAAATAATATTGGATTTATCTATTACATATTTACCATCAGAAGTAGGCACAGACTCCAGGTTTATTTGGTTATATACGCCATCTGCACTTAAATATACGGTGGCAAACTGACCTACAACCTCTTCAATAGGTTTCCAATATTGATCATAGCTGTAGGTATCATTTAATCTAAAGATGATACTGTTTCGGTAATTCTTAAAATACCTGTTTTCTAATTCTTTGCCATTATTGATCAGAATTACTTTCGGCTCTTTAAAATCCTTATCATTCTTAACATACATGGCAGCATACACTACTGAGTCGGTGAATGTGTGATCAAAGTGCCTGAAACGAACCATTTCAATAGCTACTTCATTCGGCTTTAAAACAGTTTTTACATCTTCCCATTGAATTTTCTTATCCTCGAAGCTCTGCGAGAATAATTCTGATTTCTGGCTTAATTCTTTTTCAAGCGCTTCTACTTCGTTGCTAAGAGCTGCAGGATCTATCTGGTTTTCAGCCAGTTGCTCCGCACTCATAGATATCGCATTTGTCAATTGTTCTTTCTTTTCAATCCAATTGTTGTATTTGTTCTTGAGGTCTTCATCGTTGCTATTTAAAATCCTTTCCCTGATTTTAATGGATGAGTTTAACAGAATTGCTTTAGTTAACAGTGCATTGTTAAATACATCACCTACTAATTCCGAGTCATCCTTCATGTTTGAGAAGGCCAGCGTATTGTAAAATTCATAATCTGATTTGATGGTATTCCAGTACTTAGCCTTCTCCCTTTCACTAAGTGCGGGGAAATAATCTCTTATGAAGATTTGATAATTGGCTAATGCCTCTTCGATATTTTTAAGTGATTGTTTAGTATCACCCTCCATATAGTATACCTTGCTTAGCTTAGAAATTATCTTCACATATTCTGGATGGTTTCTATTAAAAAAGCGCTCATAGAGCTTTTTCGACTTTTCATACTGTTCTTCAGCAAGGTCATAATTTCTCTGGAGATAATAGATGTCGCCAATAAGTGTGTAAATAGCAGCAGCATTGATATTATTACGCTTACCTATTTTAGCTACCCAAATATTTTCTGCTAATGTGAGTGAGTTGAAAGCATCATCATAACGTCTTTCTGATATGTAAACTTTGGCCAAATCAGTTAGAATATTGGCGTAAGTAGGATTTCTATTTCCGAGCTTAGAAGCAATTATATCTTTAGCTTCTTCCATAATTTTTTCGGCCTCCTTTAAGTTATGACCGTTATGAAATTTGATTAAACCTAAATCCGTTAATGATTTAGCAACGTCCACATGATTATTACCAAACTGAGCTCGTTGTATTGCAATGGCTTTTCTGATATTATCTTCTGCATTGTCATAATCACCAATGCTCGAGTTAACTTCTGATAATAGCTTGAGTGCAGGCGCTGTTTTTGAAGATTTTTCTCCAAACGTATTATTGGCAATAGCCAGGGCTTGTTTAGCAGTTTTTTCTGCTTTAGGATAATCACCATTTATTAATTGAAGTTTTCCCTTATTAATAAGTGGGTTTATTAACCTTCTAGAGGATGAACCGTACCTGCTCTGATAACCAGCAATTAATTCATCAAGTAGTTCTTCGGTGTCTGAATATTTACCTAAAGTAATATACAAACTTGCCAACTCTTCGCCTGCTGCCAATTCGTCATAAACTACTGTTTCTCGCGCCCTTCTCAACAATCGGCCTGAGTTGTTAATATTTGATTCTGCCTCATCAAATAAACCCTGAACAGACAACAGTTTGGCCTGTGTTTGTAAAGCATCTACATAGTCAACTACACGGTATTCATCTTTTCTTACGGATTCCAAAATGGATACGGCATCATTAAGATTACTTTCAGCATTTTCATATTGCCCCAGTTTTAGTTGAAGGTCAGCTATTTGGGTAAGTTCAACCCCATAATCAGGGTCTTGATTGTCATACTTCGCTCGTGACGCAAATAATGCTTTGTCAAGCGTTTCTGATGCTAATTTGTACTGGTCAGTAATTTCGTAATAGGTGGCAAGGTGATTTAAAATCTCGACATAATCTTTATGCCAGGTGTCAATTTCATTATCGATGATATTGAAGAAGCTTTCTTGATAAATTTTATTTGCTTCTTCGAAATTGTCTGTATAATCCACAAAATGATTTGCCAATTCTAATCTTCCCAGATGGTAGGCGGGAGACTCTTCCCCATATAGGTTCTTTTCTATTTCAAGTATTTCCCTCAGATTCTCCTCTGCATGTGTGAAATTTCTTTTTTGAATATCCAATCTGTAGAGAAACTCTAACAGCGTTATACGCTTTTGATGATATTTTGGCAATGCACGCGTAGTAGATAGAATAGCATTGGCTTCGGCCTCCAGGTTTCGCGTGCGGTCTTTGGTCAATTTGGAATCAAATTCAATGGTTTCAAGATTGAGATAATGAAGACTCGTTTTTCTAAAATTCCTTTTTATAGCCTTTTCATATTCTATTTTTACACCTTTATATTTTCCTTTTTCATTGGTATATAAGTATTGTTTTAGAAGTGTTTCATATAAATCAAAAGCCAGATAATGCGACTCTTCATAATCACGCTTAAGCTTATCGAGTGTCTTATCAAACCTAGTCTCTTTAGGCATATTATCTACATCTAAACCATTTTCAACGAGTAGTTTGCCGTGTAGAAATTGGTTCTTTACATACCTTATGTCTTTTATGCCAAGGTTAGAAGAAATCCAGGCTTCAGAACGTACAAAGGCACTATCGGCACTTTTGAAACTACCCTTTAATCGTAAAGCATTTGATTTAAGCGTTAAAAGGTTGGCGTAATCCCCAAGTCTTTCTTTCACTTCGCCATCGTCAAGTTTTCTGGTCTTAAGTTTTCCACTTTCATCTACATAACTCTCTTTCGTAACCGCCCTCGATCTAAAGTATTCTAAATGCTCTTCAATATATTTTAAGGCCTTTGTGTAATAACCTTGACCTGTTAGTATTTCAGCAGTAGTCAGTTCTGTCTTGGCTTTGGTATTTTCATCATAGGAATCTGTTTCCTGAAGTGTTTTTATTCCTTTGTCTAAATAGTTTTTTGATTCAACATAATTACCATAATGAGCGACAATTTCGGCAATAGCTATTAAGTTTTGACCATGGGCAGAACTATTTTCTCCATTGGCAGAAATGCTACTCTGAAGTGAATTCTCTATTCCATTTTGGTATTCTGATAGGTAGCCCAAGGCAAGGTTAAACTTGGCAGAACGGAGATGGTACCCGGGCATATATTCATTATTTGCCCCCAGTTTTTTGATGACCTTCTTTTTAAATTTATCAAGCGTTTTTTTTGCCTTCTCGTAATCACCTTCTTCATATTGCTCATCGGCCTTGTCAATATACTTATCCCATTTTTGGCCATATGAAAATGAGACTGCTAGGCCTAGGCATAGCGTAAGTATCAATGGTTTCACGAAATTATTCATGATGGTGGTTTTTGTTGATTTACTTTAAAATTACAAATAGTATTTGTTATTCTGATTCAATTAGTTTTTTCAAAATATCGATAGCAGCTTCGGCTATAACTGTGCCAGGGCCAAAAACCCCACTTACACCAGCATTGTACAGGAAATCATAGTCTTTTGGAGGTATAACGCCTCCAGCTATCACCATGATATCATCACGTCCCAATTCTTTCAGGGCTTCAATTAGTTCAGGTATTAAGGTTTTATGGCCCGCAGCCAAACTGGATGCACCAATGACGTGTACGTCATTTTCAGCTGCCTGTTTTGCTACTTCAGATGGAGTTTGAAAGAGAGGTCCAATGTCAACATCGAAACCTAAGTCAGCAAAGCTTGTTGCGATAACCTTAGCTCCTCGATCGTGGCCATCTTGCCCCATTTTAGCAACCATTATTCTTGGCCTTCTACCCTCCAATAAAGCAAACTCATCCGACAGTTGCTTTGCCTTTTTAAAATTCTCATCCATTTTTACTTCCCCTGAATAAACTCCTGAAATTGACCTGATCGTTGCCGTATGCCTTCCGTATACTTCTTCTAAAGCATCTGAAATCTCACCTAACGTTGCACGCAACCTTGCGGCATCAACAGCAAGTTCTAGAATATTTCCTTTCCCTGACTTTGCTGCTTCTGTTATCTTCGTCAATGCGTTTTTT
>NZ_JAVJUY010000209.1:0-3732 GCF_040220315.1 Fulvivirga sp. | reverse complement strand
GATTAAGAAGTAATAATATTTGTATACAAGAGCCATAATCTTCCGCGAAGCCCACATTGAAGATATTTCTCAAATTCAGATAGTGAGGAGATCAGTCACTGAAAATGTGCTTGTGAATACTCATTTAGTAACAGATGCGCACTGTGCAGAATACATAATCCAAAGAGGCAAAGGCTGGGTTTGTGAAATAGATAATGAGATTGTCGGTTTTTCCATTGTTGATTTAACAGGTAACAACGTTTGGGCATTATTTCTCAAACCTGAATTTGAAAAGCAAGGCATCGGCAGAAAACTGCATGATATTATGCTGGATTGGTACTTTGAGCAAACGCAAACTACCTTATGGCTTTCTACCTCACCAAACACGAGAGCCGCCTACTTCTACAAAAAAGCTGGTTGGCAAGTTGCAGGTCTGTATGATGAAGATGAGGTTAAATTCGAAATGACTTACAAAAACTGGCATAAGAAAACACTAAAAGTCTAGAGCTACAAAATCTATTATTTTGTTCGAACTGTGGGTAAGCTTGAACCATTAATGGTTCTTGATTTTATTTATCATGTCATTTCGTAACCGCCAACTGGCGGAGGAGAAATCTTCTGCAATAACACAAGTAATTGACTTTCTTCATGGCAAAGATCCCTACGGGATGACCTTCTAATTAGGAGACTGCCGCACCATCTGCTAGCGGTTAGCCTGCCTAATCGAACGGGCACCAAGCCAAAAGAACAACGGCAAGAACATTTTTAAGATTAATTTATTTGTCAAGGCAACTTTTTAGTACCTTCATAAACAAAAGTCTATGTACGTAAAAAGAAGATATGGATTCTGGATGACCTTCAACTGGTCGAAATTGCCTTTCTTTTATGGCGCTATTTATGGTACAATTGTCTGCTCCATTTCCTATTTTATGGATTTACAGGTGGCCCTACCTTGGGGACCACTGGGTATTATAGGTATTGCAGTGGCCTTTTATCTTGGCTTTAAAAACAATAGCTCGTACGACAGAACCTGGGAAGCTCGCAAAATCTGGGGCAGCATTGTTAATAATAGCAGAACCTTTGGGGCAGCCGTAGTGTCGTTTGTTAAGGGTGAAAATAGTTCAGCGATCCATAAAGAACTTATCTACAGACATATTGCTTGGCTAACATTGTTGAGACATCAATTGAGACTGAGCAGAGAATGGGAGCATACTGAAAACCGGGTAAATGGGCTCTATGCACCTACAGTTTGTGAAAATTATACAAACAAACTAGAAGCAGAGTTATCAAAGTTTATATCCAGCGATGAAATAAAGTTATTGGAATCTAAAACGAATGGCGCTACGCAAATTCTAAAAATTCAATCGACACGTCTTCAGCAACTACGAGACCTGGAACATTTTGAAGACTTCCGCCATATGGAATTTCATCAGCTAATTACCACCTTTTATGAAGATCAGGGTAAATCAGAAAGAATAAAGAACTTTCCGTTTCCGAGACAATACGCATCAGTGGCTATTTGGATTACTGTTGTTTTTTGTGTTTTTGTTCCCTTCGGTTTGCTGGATGTGCTTGGGCTAAAAGATCCTTGGACTTTGTGGATTTGCCCTTTTTTAAGCGGTTTAATTACCTGGGTATTCTTCTTAATGGAGAAGATTGGTGACTACTCAGAGAATCCGTTTGAAGGTACCTATAACGATGTGCCAATTACTTCCATAGCCAGAGGCATCGAGATTGATCTGAGAGAAATGATTGATGACGAAAATATTCCTGAAGCCATCAAAGCTGAAAATGGGTTTCTGATGTAGTGTAAGTGATTAGCAATTTTATCCCAATTTCCTTTTAATTGCAGGTTCATATCTAAAAATGAACTTAATTCAACCTTATTAGTTTTAGTATTATGGCAGAAACTACGCACTGGACAGGCTCCGATAAATATTTGTGCGATCCGGCACTGGCTCAGGCTTTTCATATGGCACGAACACTCGGTATGCCTTTACTTATCGAAGGCGAACCAGGTACAGGTAAAACCGAACTCCCTATCCACTATGCTAAAGATCGTGGGCTGGATTTGGAAGTGTATCCTGTAGGCTCAAAAAGTAATGTTGAGCAATTTGTGGCTCGCTTCGATCATGTGAAGTACCTCCGCGATTCACAAATAGAAATATTAAACGCCCAACGCGAAGAAAAAGGGTTGGACAGCAAGCTCACCACTGGAAATCGTAACCCAGAAAACCTGAGAGATTATGTAGTAAAAGGTCCTGCTGCCATTGCCTATAGTAAACCTAATTCGGTGCTGTTAATTGACGAAATTGATAAAGCACCAAGAGAATTTCCAAATGACCTGTTGTATGCATTAAGTCACCGAAAGTTCATCATGCCGGAATCAGGTGAGGTGATTGAAATCTCGGAGGCAGATATGCCCGCTATTGTCATTACTTCCAACAGGGAGCAGGAACTTCCTACTGCCTTCAAAGGCCGCTGTATTTATCATTATATCGATTTTCCTGACAAAGAAGTGATGAGCAAAATCATCGAAAAACATCATCCTAAACTCGATGAAAAAGTGGTAAGGGTAGCCTTGGATATTTTTTATCATTTGAGAAGATTAGGATTGGAAAGAGCTCCTACTACTCGTGAAATTTTGAATTGGTTAAAATACATGGGCGAGATAGCACCTAAAGAAGCAGTGAAGAAAATTGAAGGATTAGAAGGCATTGGAGCTTTGATAAAAACACAAACTGATATGGAGCGTGTGAATAGAATGATTGGTGCTGATGATGCCTTTGGAGGTTCAAGACTGAATTAAGATGCTTAGCACTCTACCAGAAAAATTTCGATCCCATGGCTTAAAAGCAGATGTGCGCACCTTGCTTTTACTCAGAAAAGCTATGCAGAAAGGATTGATCAAAACGCTGGGAGACGTGTATAATGTATTGAAAGGAATTGTGGTGAAGGAGCCTTCAGATATTGGTCCGTTTACCAAGGCCTATTACGAGTACTTCTTATATGTGCCTATAAAGCCCGGTCAAACGCTTGAAGATGCCATTCTGCGTTCAGAAACTTTTGCCCAATGGAAAACCCAGTTTCTGGATGAAGCGGATAAAGATATTTCAGATGAAGACCTTGTCACCGAGTTTTTGGATCAGGTGCATTTAACCAGTTATGATATTAAAGAAGTGGTAAATGGCAAAGAAATCTGGGATAAAGACAATCCTGATTTAGCCGATGATGATGGCATTGACAACGATCAGGAACCAGAAGAGCGCGTATTAGATAAAATGGCAGATTACTCTGATTTATCATTGGAGGAGCTGTTAGAGCGCATGGAAAAAGTGCGTGAGCAGCAGCGAACAAGACATGGTGGTGGTAGCCACTGGATAGGTACTGGCGGAATATCTCCATACGGTCATGGAGGGGCAGCCAAAAACGGTATTCGTGTAGGCGGACAAGGTGGTGGTAAAATGGCTCGTAAAGTTATGGGCGACAAGAACTACTTCCCTATTGATCGGGATGCACTATTGAATGATAATAATGTGGATGCTGCCCTAGCCTCCATCAAAGGTGTGATCGAAGAAAGTGCTTCTGAAAAGTTGGATGTGCCGCTAACGATTAAATCGGGGCTCAAAAGAGGTGGCTTATTTATTCCTGAACTTTCGAGTGAAAAGAATGAGGAGCTTAAAGTGATTGTATTAATCGATAATGGCGGTTATTCTATGGCGCCTTACGTTCGAAGTGTGCAAAACCTTTTTA